>CACWKM010000072.1 GCA_902761475.1 uncultured Bacteroidales bacterium | reverse complement strand
GGCGGAGGTGGAAGCCCGCTTCAACGCGCTGCCCGCCGTGCAGGACAGCCAGCTCTTCGAGAGCGAGAACGAGCACGGCATCCCGATCCTGGCCCTGGAGGTGGTGCCGCGGGCGGCGGAACTGAAAGGTGTTGAGGACGTGAACGCCTTCCTGATGCCGCGGCTGGAGAAGGTCAACGCCTCGCTGCCCGCGTACCAGCAGGCGGCCCGCATCGTCATCCGCGACAAGGATTTCGAGCGTTCCCCCAGCATGAAGATCCTGAGGTACAAGCGAAACGTATGAGCAGAGAAGAAATCTTCGCGAAGCTGAAGGAAATCCTCATCTTCGCCGACAGCCGCTACGAGGCGGTGGCGGACCGGTGCACCGAGGCCACCCGCGTCCGGGAGGACCTCGGCCTGAGTTCCGCCGGGATGCTGTATGTGATGATCGCCATGGAGGAGACCTTCGGCACCATCTTTGACGATGTGACCGTGAACGCGTTCTCCACCATCGGCGACATCATCACCTGGATTCAGGAGCGGGCGTCATGAAGCTGAAGTGGTGGCCCCGGGACCCGAAGCCCGGCGACCTGATCCGCGTGCGCGTGGGAGCCGTGTACCACTACGGGGTCTTCGTGTCGGAGGCGGAGGTCATCCAGTTCGGCCTTCCGCCGGTGAACCTCTGCCGGGACGAGAGCCGGATCGAGGTCTGCGCCACCGACATTGACACCTTCGCCTGCGGAAACATCGTGGAGACGGCGGACCCCGGGCGGAAGCGCCTGCCCCCCGAGAAGAGCATCGCCCTGAGCAACCTTGACCCCAGCACCGAATATGTGGTCTATCTGCTCGCTGTGAGCGCCCTGGACGTTGAGAGCGACATCGTCGCCACCGAATCGTTCACCACACTGCGCCACATCGACGAGTTGATGGTGGAGGTTGACGACGAGCAAACCATCGACGCCGGTGAAGAGGTCACCATCGAAGCCATTGTGGCAGGTGGCGACGAGCCTTACACCTTCGAGTGGCGCGACCAGATGAATCAGGTGGTGGGCAACACGCTGAACCTCACCATCACCCCCGAGTACTCTTATGGCTACCGCCTGACGGTGACCAGCGCCGACGGGCAGACGGTGAGCGCCAAGACTGGCGTGCGTGTGCTGGGCGAGGCTGTTGCCGCGTCGATGGACGATAACTATCTCGACGAAGATAGCCACTGGGCCTACGATCCAAGTACAGCATCGATGATAACCGATGGTTTCTATAGTGGTTCTTACTACTTTAATAATGGTGCTATGCCAGGCTACAACTACTGGTATGGATACTCATTAAGCAATGAGACATCGACGGCCTATGCGTCCCTTGCCGATCAGTGGCACAGTGCTGTGGGCGAAGGTCATAATGGTTCAAGCAACTATTGCGTTGCCTTCCCCGAAGGGCAATTTGTGGAGATTACTAATAGCGTCGACGGAGACAACTTGCTGGGTGTGTATGTGAGCAATGCTGCCTATACGTTGTCGAGCATCCTCAACGGCGACGGCATCGCTTCGGCGTTCACTACGGGCTCTTGGTTCAAGGTGATTGCCGAGGGTTTCAATGGCAGCGCCTCGACAGGCAGCGTGGAGTTCTATTTGGCCGACTATCGTGCCACCAACGAACTCGACCACTATGCCTTAGACACCTGGCAGTGGATGGATTTGCGTCCGCTGGGCAACGTGACGCGCGTGCGGTTCCGCTTAGACGGTTCCGACAAGGGTTCTTATGGTCTGAACACGCCCTCCTATTTTGCGATGGACGACTTCAACTGTGAGCGCGACATGACTGTTCTCACCTCGCACGTGACGCCGGGCAGTAGCACAGTGCAGTTGAGCGACTTGTTCACGCTTGCCGACGACGGCAGCACGGTGACCTACGGCATGGAGGCAGTGGCAGAGGCTTCGCACATCGCACCTCGCGCTCCTAAGGCCAACGCCGAGATGACACTCACCCTCGACGACGACGGCACACTGAACATCAGCGATGCCGAGCGCAACGACCAGAAGGAGGTGATTGTGTGGGCCACGCAACAGGGACGCACACAATATGCTCAACTCACCGTGATGGCCGACGTGGTGTCGGGAGTGGACAGCGTGACCGCCTCGAGCCAAGTGCTCGATGTGACCTACTACAACCTCACTGGCGTGAGGGGCGACAAACCCTTCGACGGCGTGAATGTGGTGGTGACGCGCTACACCGATGGCACACAACGCACGACCAAGGTGGTGTATTGATGCCTGACGCACGCTGTAGCGCGTAAACAATGATCCCCCGAGTGGAGCATTTGCTAACCACTCGGGGGATTTTTTCTGGCAATCGCTTGCAGGGTGGGGCAGTGTGAGCCTCAATACTTCTTGTAGAGGTCGATGTACTCCATCACGATGTCGATGGCCTCCTGGCGCATGTCCACGCGCAGCGAGCCGTCGTTGATGACGTTGGCAACCACACTATAGACCATGCTCCAATCGTTGTGGAGATAGTGCTGTGCGTCGATGAGCGAGGCAATGAAAGCAATGGTGAAACTGTGCACCTTGTCCTTCTTGACTGCTTCATGGGCGAGTTCCTGGGCGTGCTCCACGACGAAGTAGTTGCTCATGGCCAGCGTGTAGGCATAGACCGAGAGCGTGCTGGCATCGATTTTCTTGAGCAGCCCTTTCTCGTCTTTCACTTTGAAGCGAGTCTTCAGGTACTCGAAAAACTGTTTGCCGTTGCCGAGTCCATCAAAATTCCAGCCGATTTTGTTCACCACGGCCATGCGTTGTGCCACATTCACTTTGGGGTCGGCAAGAAACTCCATCGTCGATGTTTTCAGTCCATCGGCGACACCGCCTTGCTGCTCCATAATTCTCATGACGGTAGCGTCGTCGTTATAGGCATCGCCAAAGTCGCAGGAGGTCAAAGGCGAATCGGCCCAGCAAGCAGCAGCCCACATCATTGCTGCGGCAAGCAAAAAGAATGTTCTTTTCATCGCAGTTTTCGGTTTTGCGGTTAGTAAATTGGTCGTTTGCTTAATATTAGACTCAATAAATGGTCTTCAGTTTAACGATATGCAACTTCCGTGCCACGCTTGCGGGGTGGGGCAGCGCCTACTTGACGACCTTGAGCGCTCCCCGTGTGGTGACCACCACATAGATGCCCGCGGGCAGCGTCGTGACGTCGGTGGTGGGCAGCACGGCACCCTGCAGGGTGTAGACTGCGCGCACCGCGTCGAGAGCGGCCACAATTTGGTCGATGCCGGCTTGCTCGGCGGCGGGCATATAAATCACCTCGCCCAGCGACGCGTTGTCGGCTTGATGAAACACCACCGTCTCGATGTGCTCGGCGTCTTGCTCGGCGACGCTCCACGTGTTGCCTTGCGCATAAACCGTGAGCGTGCTGTTGTTATACAAGTCGTAGGGCACGCCGCCGTTGCCGTTGTCCTTGAACACGTTGCGGCCAGGATTATAGCCTTCGCTCGCGGGGTCGGCGTCGAGTTTGCCCACGTTCACGTCTTTGCACCCAATGATGGTGATGCCCCACAGACTGCCTTCGATGTGGTTGCCCTCGATGTGTGCCGTGGTTTTGCTATAGGGGTCATAGAGCGAGATGCCGCTACCGCCGTTCATGGGGTTGGTCTCGTGATTGTTGCCGCGCAGCACATTGTCCTTGATGATGAAGTGCGGCACGGGTCCCACGTTGGCGATGCCATAGCGGCACTCGGTGATGACATTGTCCTGCACCACCACGCGCCCTGCGCCCTCATAGGCCATGAAATTGCTCATGCCTATGCCGCCCACCATGTTGCGGCCCGTGCCCTCGATGGTGTTGCCCGTGATAATCACGTCGTAGTCACCGCCCACGGCGAGGTTGATTTGCGGATTGTTGGCGTTGCTCTGGTTGTTGTCCACAAAGTGGCTGTCCTTCACGGTGAGCGCAAGGGGGTAGTTGGCCGCGCTGCCTATCGCCGGCGAGGCGTTGCCAGTGAAGGTGCAATCGTCGATGAGGTTGCCCTCGACCGTGGTCACCAGTTGAACCACACCGGCGCTTCCCGTGAGGGCTTTGTTGCCGTCGTGGATGGTGCAATGTGTCATCACCAGCGGTGAGGTGGGGGAGGAGTAGCGTAAGTTCATGTGGCTCATGTCCACGTTGCTGAGGACGGCCCAGGAGGCATCGCCCACCACGTTGATGCCTTGCGGCTCGCAATCGTCGTCGATGCGTCCCAGCGTGGCGGTGCTGGCTGCGTCAAAGCGCGCCACACCATTCACCGTGAGCAGCACGTCGTCGCCCAGCAGGAGCGTTTCGCCAGCGTGCAGCCACAAAGTGTCGGTAGCGGCAATAGTAAGGTCGTCAACAAGCCAGTAGGCAGCGTCGTGCAATTCGACGCCGCTCTCGGCGATAGAGGCCAACTGCGACAGCGTGTAGGCCTGTTCATTGCCCGTCGTGGACCATTCGGCATGCGAAAGGGGAGCCGACAAAAGCGCCACGACAAGCACCAAGATAGAGTGATAAATGCGTTTCATGCTGCAAAGATAGCGATTTTCCGTGAGACGGCAGCCATCTTTGTTCAGTCGTTAGCCTGTGTGAGACCCTACGCCTATTCGCCGAAAATTTTCGGCGAATAACTTTGCTATTCCACGGAAATGGTTTATCTTTGTGCCAAAATCAAGAAGTGATGCGATATATACACGATTACGAGAATTGGTGGCAGTTTCGTTACGACAGCAGTCAGATACTGAACGAGTTGGGACGTGTGCGCGCCAAGCAGGGACAAATCATGGGCAGAATGCTTTCGCTGGGATTTGATTCTCAAGCCGAGGCAGTGCTTTCAACGATGTCGCTTGAACTTGTGCGCTCTTCCGACATCGAGGGCGAGCGGCTCAATTATGACGAAGTACGTTCGTCAATCGCTCGCCGTTTAGGCATTGAGACCGCTGGACTTGTGCCCGTATCTCGCTACGTTGATGGTGTGGTGGAAATGCAGTTAGACGCTACTCAGCACTATGACCGCCCGCTAACGCACGAGCGGCTTTTTGGTTGGCATAATGTGCTATTCCCCACTGGAATGAGTGGGATGTGTCGCATCGACGTGGGGAAATATCGTTCGGGCGAAATGCAAGTGGTGTCGGGCGCCATGGGACGCGAGAAGGTGCATTATCAGGCACCGTCGGCCCAGCGCGTGCCAGCCGAGATGGACCGCTTTATTGCCTGGGTGAATGGGTGTGAAGATATCGATGCGGTCCTCAAGGCAGGCATAGCACACTTGTGGTTCGTGTCGATACACCCCTTTGACGACGGAAATGGTCGGATAACGAGGGCATTGACCGAAATGCTTCTCGCGCGCTCAGAACACAGCGCCAAAAGGTTTTATAGCGTGTCGGCCGAAATCAACGTGATGCAAAAGGCCTATTACGAGGTGCTGGAGCGAACCCAACGAGGCGACGGGGACATCACAGCGTGGTTGGTATGGTTTTTACGCTGCTTTGAGCAAGCGCTAGATGCCACCGAAGAAACGCTGTCGTCGGTCTTGCGAAAAGCCGAATTTTGGGAGCGGCATCACGATGTCTCTTTCAACGAGCGGCAACGAAAACTGTTGAATTTGCAGTTCGACGGTTTCTTTGGGAAACTGACCAGCGGCAAATGGGCAAAAATCGCAAAATGCTCGTCCGACACCGCCCTCAATGACATCAACGACCTGGTGGCAAAGGGAATATTGAAAAAATCGGGCGAGGGAGGCCGCAGCACAAACTACATCCTGCTGGAAGAGTAGCCCACTACTGAATTTTGTCGACAAAATGCGGCGATTGGTATATTATATTTGCGAAAAGGCAATTATATTCCCATCTTTGCGTTTAAGTTATAGCAGATTATGCATTATTAGGAACACATGCACGACATTTTGTCTACATATCGTCCCATCACGCTTGACGAGATGCGGGGCATCAAGTTGATGAACCGCACCGACACCAAGTTTGTGACCACGGTCTCTCGCCTCGAGCGGCTCTTGGAGTTGGCTCGCCACGACTATTGTGTGCAGGAGACCGACGGTGAGCGTGTGATACCCTACTACACAGTCTATTACGACACGGCGTCGCACGAGATGTATCGTGTGCATCACAATGGCCATGCCGACCGTCAAAAGGTGCGCATACGCTGCTATGTGAGCAGTGCGTTGGGATTTCTGGAGGTGAAAACGAAGAACAACCACGGCCGCACGCGCAAGAAGCGTGTGGAGGTGGGCGACTTCGACCCGTTGCATCCCAATCTGGATTTGCGCTTCGGTGCTGGGGCGAACGCTGTGCACGATGCCTTCTTGGCCAAGCACTTGCGCCTCGACGCCACCACAATTGCCCCGGCGCTCGAGAACAACTTCGACCGCATCACCCTGGTGAACAATGCGCGCACCGAGCGTCTCACCATCGACACCATGCTGCGGTTTCACAACGTGGTGACCGACCGCCGTCGCGACCTCGACGGCCTGGTCATCGTGGAACTGAAGCGCGACGGCCTGCAACCGTCGCCCGTGCTGGAGATGCTGCGACAACTGCGCATCATGCCGCAGGGATTTAGCAAGTACTGCATGGGCGTGGCGCTCACCGACCTCGCCATACGCAAAAATCGCTTCAAGGAACGATTGCTGCTCATGGAGCGCATGCTCGCACAACTCAACACTCACTAAACGAACTACATTTATTCACACTCTATAAACAGAGCAAATACACACACAGACCACCTATGGAAGAACTTGAAATGATGTGGCTCATGCTGGCCATCAACATCGTAGCCGTGTGGAGCATTATCCACTTCCTCTACTTCCCGCGGGCAAAACGTCGCGACTTCTACTTCACGTTCCTGCTCATCAGCATCACCATCTTCTTCTTGATGTTTTTCATGATTTACATGCTCGACGACATGAAGGGGAAGACGAGTATAGGTATCGGTATAGGCTTGTTTGGCATCTTTAGCATCATGCGCTACCGCACCGACACCATTCCCGTGCGCGAGATGACCTATCTGTTCTGCACCATTTGCTTGAGCGTGGTGAACGCGTTGAGCGCCTGCGCACCCTCGTTCGACTTGCTCGTCTTGGTGCCCAACGTCGTCATCTTCGCCTCTATCTTGTTGAGCGAGATGTTGCTCTTGCGCAGAAAGGTGGTGTCGAAGTTGGTGCAGTATGACCGCATCGAACTCATCAAGCCCGAGCGTCGTGCCGACCTCATTGCCGACCTTCAGGAGCGCCTGGGCGTGGAGGTGATAGGCGTGAGCGTGGGCAGCGTGGACTTCCTGCGCGACTGCGCCATCCTCAAGATTTATTATCGCGACACCGGTGACTGGCATAGCCATGTGAACAACGAAATCAAGATACCTCGCTACGAATGGGAAGAGGTGCAAGAATAGTCATCACCCTGGCCATCATGGCGTTGTCGGCAGTGTGCCCCGTGGCATCACTTGCCGACGATAGCGGCTTGCTGGTTGAGGCCAGCGTGGAGAAACGTCTCGACAAGGCCAAACGCGCTTCGGTGGGGGCCAATGTGGAGATGCGCACACGCAACGACTTCCGCACCATGGACCGTGTGGTGCTCGATGTGGTGGGCAAGTACAAGGTGCTCTCCTGGCTGCGCTTTGACGCGGGCTACAGGTTGCTCATCGAGAACAACGAGGAGAAGGTGAGTTACAAGGCCGACGGCGACTACAACAACTGGCGTCCCAGTTATTGGGGCACACGCCACCGCGTGATAGTGAGCGCCACCGCCAGCCTGAAAGTGCGCCGCGTGCAGTTCTCGCTGCGCGAGCGATGGCAGTTCACCCATCGTCCGTCGCACGCCACCACGCGCTACGACTTCGACAACCGTGAGTGGGAGCCCACCACCGTGGCTTCCAAGAATAGCCACGTGTTGCGCTCCAGGCTGCAAGTGGAATGGAACATCCCCAAGAGCAAATTCACACCGTGGGTGAGCGCCGAGTTGTTCAACGACTCGGTTCTCGACAAACTGCGCCTGCAGGCCGGAGTGGACTACACCTACAAGAAACGCCACACCTTCACGCTGAGTTTCCGCCACCAGTGGGTGTTTGAGAAGGACGACAGCGGCGAGGACGACACCAATCTGGTGGGACTGGGCTACAAATACAAGTTCTAACACTCCCTCAAGCACACGATGAAACACATCTCACCTATCCTGTTGTTGCTGGCTGCGCTGCTTGTCACGGCGTGCACCAGCGACGATACCGACTTCAGCGACATCATCAACGATGTGGTGGAGCCCGTCGTTGTGGCCGTGGACTCTACCGCGCTTGCCGAGCAACGCGATGTGGTGGTGACCGACCCCACCGCCGAGGCCTACAACGACTATGTGGAAAACAGCACCTTCAACCGCACTCTCCTCATTCGCTACGCTGGCGAGCAAGCCACGGTGAGCGGCACGGTGAGCGGCGTGACGGTGAGCACCAATGGCGCCCATGTGACGGTGACCTCTACCGTGGGACGCCTCAATCTGCGTCTCACGGGTGCTTCGTCCAATGGCTCGCTCAAGGTCTATAGCGAGAACAAATACCGCCTGAGCCTGGAGGGCGTCACCCTCACGAATCCCAATGGCGCCGCCATCAACAACCAGTGCGGCAAGACACTCTATGTGGTGCTGGCCGATGGCAGTTACAACACCTTTGCCGACGGCACCACCTATGCCGACGTGGACGACGAGGACTGCAAGGGCGCCTTTTTCAGCGAGGGACAAGTCGTCTTTAGCGGCTACGGCTCGCTCAAGGTGGAGGCGCGCGGGCGCCATGGCATTGCCAGCGACGACTACCTGCGTTTTCGCCCCGGCGGACGCTACTATGTGCACGCCACCAGCGGTCACGGCATGAAGGCCAACGACGGCATCTGAGAAACTTCTTCCCTAATGGCAAGCCCACCTTTTCCGTAGGGTCGTAGTTAGCAGGCAGTCCTTTCAATCGCTTGTATTCGGCACGTGCTGCCTTGATGTCTTCCTCAAAAGCCGGATTGGAATGAGCACGGGCGATGCCGGCAAGGGACTCAACGCGGGCACCACCATCAACGTCACTGGCGGTGACCTCGTCGCCGTGGCGATGGGCACGCGCAAGTTGGGCACTCCCAAAGCCGTGAAGAGTACGCTAGGCACCACCATCGCCGGTGGCAAATTCTACGCCTTTAGTTATCGCAATGCCCCGCTCGACGTGGGCGGGAAACTCGTCGTGGCCCCAGGCTACACCACCTATGACACCTCGCACCGGCAACTCGTGCTGGTGGTATTTTGAGCCTAAAAGAGGACGGGGAAGGACTAAAAGAGAATACTAAAAACGCCAACCGATTGTTTAACAACCGATTGGCGTTTAATTTAGTGCCCAGGACCGGACTCGAACCGACACGACCGTGAAGTCACTAGTACCTGAAACTAGCGCGTCTACCAATTCCGCCACCTAGGCATTTCAGGATTTGCGACTGCAAAGTTAATACTTTTTTTTCATGTGCAAGTGTTTTTGCGAAAAAAAACGCAAATCCAGGCGATTTTCTGCCCCCAAAGGGGTGAAATCCTTAAATCGAGGTGGTGTCGAGGTCGGCTGCCTTGCCCTTGAACTGTGGTGCGCGTTTCTCCAAGAAGGCGTGGACGCCCTCGAGGTAATCGGCGCTCTTGTACACGCGGGTGCGGAAGGCATTGATGCGCTCAAAGCCTTCCGAGGAGATGGCTGCCGACGACTTTGAGAGGATGCGGAACTGGCGTTTGATGGCGCTCACCGACATCACCGAGTTGCGGCGCAGGGGGGCAAGGAAATGCTCGGTGAGCAAGGTCTCGAGTTCTTCGGGTTCGGCCACGCGGTTTATCAGGCCCACATTGAGTGCGTCGTCGGCTTCGATGGGGGTGGCGAGGAAGAACATCTCTCTCGCCTTGTTCAATCCCAGTTGGTTGACGAAGTGCATGATGCCCGACGCGTTGTAGGGGATGCCGATTTTAGCCGGCGTGATGGCAAAGGTGGCGTTGCGCGCCGCCACAATCATGTCGCAACTCAGGCACAAGTCGCACGCTCCTCCCCACACTGTGCCGTCCACGCAGGCGATGACTGGAATGGCGACCTCCTGAATGTGGTGGAGCATGCGCTCCATGGGCACGTCGTAGGCCAGCGGGTCACTGCCATCCTGCGGCAACTCGCGAATGTCGTGTCCCGCGCTCCACACGCCATTGCGGCACTTGGCCTTGATGACGATGGCCACGCACTCGCTGGCATAGCCATATCGCAGGGCGGCAACGATGTCGCTGCACATTTGGTCGCTCAAGCAATTCAATCGTTGGGGATTGTTCATCTCGATGAAGCAAATGCGGTCGTCAATCGTCACGTTGACGAGTTTGAACTCTTGCTGTTCCATATTTCTATTATGCGTTATGTTAAGTTGCTGATAGTGGTTTACTTGAAATGGCTCGGCGAGCATCCCATCACACGTTTGAAATGTCGGTAGAACGACGTGTCGCTGGCAAACCCCACGGCTTGCGCCACCTCGTTGAGGCGTTTGCCCGGGTTGGCGCGCATCATTTCCACTGCGGCGGCCACGCGGTGATTGTTGATGTAGTCGGCAAACGTGAGTCCCAGTTCGTGTTTGAGCATGGTGTAGACGTAGTGGCGGTTGGTGTGCAGGCGCGCTGCCACATCGTTGATGCGCAAGTTGGGTTGTGCGAACAACTCCTCGGTGGTCATGATTTCTTCGAGGCGCTCGTGCAGGTCGTGTAGCGTGGCGGCGTCGAGCAGCGGTTCGTCGTTGCTGTCGGTGTCGCCGATGGCGATGTCGTCGTGGCTCGACTCGGCGTCGGCCATCGAGAATTCCATGCGCTCACCGCCGTAGCCAATGAGGAAAATCAGTGCCGAGAACAAGATGCTGGGCACAGCGAGCATTGCCGAACTGTGGGTGAAATAGGTGCGACCCAAGACGTTGACGACAAACGATGCCGCGACAATCACCACCACCGCCACGGCGATAATGCGTAGCGGCTCAAGGAGTTTGCCCTCCACGTTGGAGTAATAGGAGCGTACCCAGTGGCGATAGCGATGCACCTTGATGAATGAGGCCACACCCACAGCCAGGGCCTCGAGTGCAAAAATCACCTTCACGGCCACATGCAGCAGCGCTTGCCAACGCGTTATGCCCGTGAAATCGTTCGCCAGGGAAAAATTGTAGAGAAATCCCTCGACAAATTGCTGTATTTCATCGCGTTGCATCAGGCCGTAGGTGCCGCCCACCAGTGTTGCCATCACGACGGCTGGTAGCACCAGCATCCAGTCGCGGCGGTGGCGCGACGTGGAGTCGGTGAGATGATTCACATAGATGTAGTAGAGCGGGAACACCGCCAGGTTGCAAAAGGTGTACACCGTGTCGCAGAACACCGTGTAGTGTGTCTGTCGATTGAAAAACATCCAGTGCATGGCATATAGCCCGGTGGCCGTGAGCATGAACACCAGCAACTTGAGCCGAGCGCGGTCGAAACGCGTAAGCAGGTCAAGCAGCAAGATGAGCGACCACAAAGCAGCCACCACCATGGGCAAGGATGTGAACAGTGACGTTAGCACAGCACAAAGGTAACTAAAATTCTGTAACTAGCAAATTTTGGGCCTTCTGCCCCTGGCCCATGCGCCCTCGGTGCAATTAGTAAAAAAATGCCGTTTTTGTAAAAAAATGACTCAAAGAAATCGGTTTTTGTGAATTTGAAAGGTTTTTTTGTGAATATGAAAGGTCGCCATGTGCCATAATGCCTATTTTTGCGACATTAGATATAAAGAGAATAATTATAGACTTCACAAACTATCCTGTGCTATGAAAAAGATAATTTTTGCGGCCCTCGTGCTGCTGGGTGCCGCTACTGCGGACGCACAAATGACCGAACAGCTCACCGCCACACTGCGGCAGGGCGACAACACCACCGTGTTCTATGGCAAGGACGCCTTCAAGAGTGCCTACGAGGCTGCCGAAAGCGGTGCTGAAATCACGCTCTCGAGCGGTGCATTTAACAACCCAGGCCGCATCATCACCTCAAACATCAGCATCTATGGCCAAGGCTACCTCAACGATGAGACGACAGGCATTGCCAAGACCAGCGTGCTTGACGATTTCTTGATTGGCACCACCGATGCCGATGCCGCGCCCACCGAGAGGCCCGCTCGCGTGAGGCGGTAGATGCGCGCCGGAGCAGAGCCTGCGCCACCGGGAGAGAGGTACGAGAAGAAGATGCCCGCCGCCTCCGCGCTCATAAGGTCGCGGAAGCCCAACGGCGAGTTCCTGTCGCGCGAGACCGGAACCGCGTAGCCCACGACGCCGAGCAGGTAGTAG
>CACWKM010000071.1 GCA_902761475.1 uncultured Bacteroidales bacterium | reverse complement strand
AGCCTGCCGCGCTTCGTGCGCCAGGGCGACCGCGCCACCTTGGCCGCCACGCTGCAAAACGCTACCGACGAGGCAACCACGGCCGACGCCATGGTTGAACTCTTCGACCCGCGCACTGGCAATATCTATGCTACCCGCAAGTTTAACGAGCAACTTGCCGCACAAGGCATGAATGCGCTCACCATCGATTGGGTCGTGCCCGACACCATTCCTTATGTGGGATTCCGTGTGCGTGCCGCCAACAACGTGTTCAGCGACGGCGAGCAGGTGATGCTGCCCGTGCTGCCCGCCACGCAGCCCATCATCGAGAGCGCACCGTTCTTCTTGAATGCGGGCAGTGGCACCACGACACTGCAACTGCCGCGCATCCCCGATGGAGCGCGTGTCACCCTCGAGTATAGCGACAATCCGGTGTGGTATTGCGTCACCGCTTTGCCCTCGATTATGAGTGAGCAGACGCATCTGTCGCATCGCTGCCCGCCAGCCCATCATCAAGGAGGCGTTTGCATTCTGGCGCGAGAGTTCGTTGAAGGATTCCACGCTGGTGTCGCAACTCTCGCGCAACCGCGACCTCAAGGTGGGCTCGCTCAAGGCATCGCCCTGGATGCGCGACGACGAGCGGCAGACCCTGCGCATGGAGCGACTCGCCGAACTCATGGACGACAGCGTGGCTGTGGCTAACAGTACGAAACTCATTGCCGCACTGGCCGACTTGCAGATGCCCGACGGCGGATTTGCATGGTACAAGTATCCAGGTTGCAAATCGTCGACCTGGGCCACTGGCGAGGTGCTTGAGTTGCTGGGCGAGGTGAAACACCTGGGCTACCACAAGCCCAATGCCACCTTCGACGCCATCGTGAAAAAGGCGCTCGACTACTACGATGCCGAGACCATTGCCGACTCCAAGAAAAAGGAGAACAAGAAGTCGCTCTATGCCGGCTATGCCTATGTGCGCTCGCTCCACAGCGATGTGCCCATGAGCAAGGACGCCTCCAAACTGGTGAAGAAGACCCTCAAGCGCATGGGCAAGGAGTGGGGCAAACTCCACCTCTCGCAAGGCGAGAAGGCATTCTGGGCCATGACGCTCTTCCGTGGTGGCAACACCAAGGAGGCATCGCGCATCGTCGAGAGCATACGCCAGTTTGCCATCACCAAGCCCGAGTTGGGAATGTATTGGGACAACTACAGCAGCGGCGGATGGTTCACTCCGCATCAGGTGGCTGTCACCGCCACGGTGTTGCAGGCCATGGGCGAGGTTGACCCGCGTAAGGACGAACTCGACCAGGTGCGCAAGTGGATGCTCCTGAGCAAGCAGACCGGCGACTGGGGCGACGACAGTATGGCCGCCGACGCCGTGCAGGCGTTGCTCAACACGGGCACCGACTGGTTGCAGCGTGGCGCAAAGCCCGAGATTTTGCTCAACGGACAACCAGTGGAGTTCAGCGACTTTGATGCCTATGTGGGCTATTGCCGCAAGACCATCGAGGCGTCGGAAAGCAGCGCCATTACGGTCACTGCGCCGCAGAACCACCCAGCATGGGGCGCCATCTACAGTCAGTGGAGCCAACCCATGACCACCGTGGCCGAGGCTTCAGTCGACGCCATCGCCATCACCAAGGAGGTGAACGTGTATCGTGGCGACGGCAAGGTGAGCCACCGCGACGAGTTGCGCGTGGGCGACAAGGTGCAGGTGCGCTTGGTCATCACCACCAACCGCGAGATTGACTACCTCACGGTCACCGACGAGCGAGCCGCTTGCTTCGAGCCTGTGGACCGCATCAGCGGATATGCCGTGCAAGACGGCACCTACTATTATCGCGAGACGAAGGACGCGCAGACCAACTTGTTCTTCGACCGCTTGCGCAAAGGAACGCACGTGTTCAGTTACGACGTCTATGTCACCGCACCGGGCACATTTAGCCTGGGCGTGGCCACGGCACAGTCGCAACAGGCGGCCGAAATCACAGCACATTCGGCAGGAGCCACGCTCATCGTGGCACCCGCCGAGAAATAAGACAACGAATGATGAAACGCATTTTATTTATCGCCATGCTGCTGGCTGGGGTGTTGTTGCCCCAGCCAGCAAATGCGCGAAAATGGTTGGGTGGCGACATCTCCATGCTCCGTGCCAACGAACAAGCCGGGGTGGTCTACCGCGACATCCTGGGCAACGAGGTGAAACCCCTCAAGTTTTTCAAGCAACAGGGATGGGACATGATGCGCGTGCGCCTCTTCGTAGACCCGCAGCAGGCCCACCGCCGCCATCGCGACGAGGGCGTGTGCCAAGATCTGCCCTATGTGATTGACCTGTGCCGCGACATCAAGAAGGCCGGCTTTAAAATCATGCTCGACTTCCACTACAGCGACACCTGGGCTGACCCTGCCAAGCAGTTCACCCCCAAACGCTGGGTGGAACTGCTGCCCGACGAACTCGCCGACTCGGTCTATTCCTACACGCGTGAATGTCTGCTGGCCATGCGCGCAGCAGGGGTGGCGCCCGACATGATTCAGGTGGGCAACGAAATCACCTTTGGCATGACGTGGCCTATAGGTCGCGTGGACCCCATCAAGGACCACAACTGGAATGTGCTCGGAGCCTTGTTGCGCGCCGGATGCAAGGCGTGCCGCGAGGTGTGCCCGAAGGCAAAAATCATCATTCACACCGAGAAGGCTGGCGTGTGGGAGATGACGCAGGGCTACTACGACCACTTGGCGCAGCAACAGGTGGACTACGACATCATCGGGCTGAGTTACTACCCCATGTGGCACGGCACCATCCCCAATTTGGGCGTTACGCTCGACAAGTTGGCCGAGCGCTATCCGCGCAAGGACGTGATGATTGTCGAGGCTGCTTATTACTACATGCACAACGGCCAAGCCGGTCCCGAGGAGGACTTCAGCCAGTGCCTGCCGGGCACCATCGAGGGACAACGCCTGTTCACGGCACAACTCGTCGAGGAGTTGCGCAAGCACAAGAATGTGACGGGATTGTTCTGGTGGTTCCCCGAGGAAAACAACTATGGCACCGACCGTCGCGGGGGACTGAACCGTGGCTTGTTCAATAACGCCACGGGTTGCGCCTTGCCGGCCATGTACCAACTCTCGCGTTTCAAGAAGTAACACGCGCCTGCGCAAAACAAAATGTCGCCATCGGGCTCGCAGCCTGGTGGCGACATGTTTTTGTGTGTCGTTGCGTTACATTCCCATGAGGTCTCGCCAGATGTCGAGGGCGGCGGTCATCTCGTCGTCGGCGATGGCGTTGCCCGTGACCACATCGCCCGGGGCGCGCAGCAGCGTGCAGTTGATTTCGCCGCGCTCGCTCTTCTTGTCGTGGCGCATCAGGTCGAGCAGGGCGGGATAGTCGTCGCAGGTGATGCGCGGTGTGCCGTAGATGTCGCGCACGCGGTGCACCACGCGGTAGAGCAGCGAGGTGTCGAACTGCAACTTCATGTGCGACAGCACCAGTTCCACCGCGAGTCCCCATGCCACGGCATATCCGTGGGGGATGGGGGCGTTTTGGCGCAGCGCCATGCTCTCGAAGGCGTGACCCACCGTGTGACCCAGATTCAGGGCGCGGCGCAGGCCGTGTTCCAGCGGGTCTTGTAGCACAATGTCCTGCTTCACCCGCACGCTGGTCTCGAGCAGCGGCAGCAAGGTGTCGAGGTCGGCTGCCTCGATGTCGTAGTCGAGCAGCCGCAGTGTCTCGTCGCCACTCTTGAGCAAGCCGTGTTTCAGCACCTCGGCAAATCCCGAGCGCAACTCGCTGGGGGGCAACGTGACAAAAAAGCGGGTGGAAACAATCACCTCTGCAGCCATGGCGACGATGCCCACTTCGTTCTTGAGGCCCCCAAAGTTGATGCCCGTCTTGCCTCCCACGGCGGCATCCACGGCGCCCAGCAGGGTGGTGGGCACGTTGATGAAGTTGATGCCACGCTTGAAGGTGGCAGCGGCCAGTCCGCCCAGGTCGGTCACCACGCCTCCGCCCACGTTCACCATCAGGCTCTTGCGCGTGGCGCCGCCAGTCTGCAACGCCTGCCACACATGGGTGAGCGCGGCAAGGTCCTTGTGCGCGTCGCCCGCCTCAATGGTGATGAGGGTGGCCTCGCGCAGGGCTTGGCTGTGCAACTCGGGCACCACCAGCGTGGCGGTGTGGCTGTCGGCAAGCACGAAGATGCTGCTCGGGGCCAGGCGGCCGATGGCGGCATCGAGGGCTTCGCCCACATGCTGCGTGAAGGTGAGCGTTTGGGGCGTCATGATTGGGTGGCTTGGAAAGCGACAAGCAGTTCGGGCAACTGGGCAGCGAGTTGCTCCATGCTGCCGTAGACGATGTCGGCGCCAGCGCGGTACATTTCTTTCTCGGGAATGGGGCCGGTGGTGACACCGATGGTGAAACAGCCGCTGGCATGGCCGGCTTGCACGCCCAGCGGGGCGTTCTCGATGACGATGCACTGGTGGCTCTTCACACCGGCCTTTTCCATGCCCTTGAGGTAGGGCTCGGGGTTGGGCTTGCCGTGGCGCACGTCGTGACCCGTGACTCGCACGGCGTCGAACACGCCCGGATAGTCATTGTCGATGCGCTCCAGGATGGTGTGCTGTTGCGAACCGGTCACCACCACGCAGCGCACACCGGCTTGTCGCAGCACGGCGAGGGCATCGGCGGTGTGCGGCATCACGGGAGCGCCGCCCATCTCCTCAAAGTAGCGGCCCTTCACGCGGTAGTAGGCCAGCGCCTCGTCGTCGGTGACTTGTTTGCCGGCACCCTCGCGGAATTTGCGCTTGATGATTTCGGTGCCCGTCATGCCCTCGAGCATGTAGAACTCGTCGCGTGTGCACTTGATGCCATTTTTTTGCATCAGTTTCACCCAGGCTCGTGTGTGATTCTTCATCGAGTCATAGAGCACGCCGTCGCAGTCGATGAGGGCAACTTGGATGTCGAGGCTCTTGTGGCCGGTGTATTTAAGATAGTTGTTGATGGCTTGTTGTGTGGTCATGTTGTAAAAATAATTATCGTGTGGTTACATGAAAACAACCTTGTTTTCGTTCAAAGATGGCATAGCATTTGCCTTTTTGTCGCCGCTCTTGAATGACTTCGGCGAGGATGTTCTTGAGGTCCTCGAGCGAGACCACGTGGGTGGAGTCGAGGCACTCAAATCGCGTCCAACTGATGTCGAAGGTGGTGCCGTAGCGGTGGCACGACTCGGTGGTTGCCGCGCGGTTGCGGCGTTTCAGGCGGCTCACCGTGTAGTCGCTGCGCGTGAGGCTGGTCACCTTGATGCGGTATTCGTGGCCGCCGCGAGCACGCACCGTGTCGCTGAAGGCGAGGCCGATTTCCTCGAGCAACTTGGCGGCGTGAGGCACAAGAAAGGGCATCGACATGGTGAGCGAGTCGACCACATAGGCCCGACAAGTCTCTATCTTGACAATGGGCTTCTTCAGGTGCCATGCGCTTGCCAGGTCGTGGCTCAGCGGCGCGATGCCCCACCGTCGGGCGCCCTTGAGTTGCAATTCGTTGCTGTCGTTGAAGATTTGCTTGAGCGGACGGCGCTCGATGTAGGTGGGCAGACTGTTCACCTCGTCGCTCACCGGGCCAAGGATGGCCTTGAAACTCTCGGGGGCGGGTGCTTGATAGGCCTTCCACTCGTCGCGCTCGGTGGGGGAGTCGTCGTGCTGTGACTTGTCGCCACAACTCGCGATGCCCATTGCCACGAGCAGCGCAAGCGGCAGCAGTATGATGTGACGCAGGTTGCCGTTCATCGGCCTACGGTCTGTACGAACAAGATTTTCTCGTTGGCGGGCATCTGCAGGGCCTGGCGCAATGCGGCGTCGTCAAACATTGCGCGCACCACGGTCTTCAAGCCCGCATGAGCGCAATAGAGATAGATGTTTTGCGACGCAGCGCCTGCCGTGTAGGCTTGAAACTCGGCGCGAGGTTGCTTGTCGGTGTCGACGGCCAGCACGATGTTCACCGGCGCGGTCTTGGCAAAGTCCTGTTTGCCCGTTGCTTCGCGAAAGTCGCCTTTGCCGATGGCGGTGAGCGTGTTGTGGTCGGCGTCATAGCGGCTCACCTCGGTGGCAGTGACGACATAGAGCACCAACTCCTGGCGGTTCATCGCCGTGGCAATGGTGCGCTTGCCATCGTGGGTCTCGCCCCAGGCCGCCCACAGCATGTTGCTGAGGTCTTGGCGAGTGATGCCCTGCGAGGGGTCTATGTCACGACTGCTCTTGCGGGCACTCATCACATCCATCAGCGGCAGGCCGCCGGTGGTTTGGGGTTGAGGCAGCACCTCGGCAGCGCAACTCAAACTGCACAGCGTCAAGGTGGCCATGAGAAGGTGTTTTACAATTTTCATAGGTTTGTCATTGTGTTCGTGAAATCTATGCAAAATTACGAATTTATCGTGACAAACTTAAAAAAAAGTTGTGTCGTGCGATGAAAATGTAGTAATTTCGTGGCGATGAAGACAAAGAAGGTACTCTTTGTGTGCTTGGGCAACATTTGTCGTTCCCCGGCTGCTCAGGCGGTGATGCAACGTCTGGTCGACGAGCGTGGCCTCGCTGGGCAGTTCGAACTGGATTCGGCGGGCACCTATGGCGGCCATGCGGGCGATTTGCCCGACCGCCGCATGCGTGTCCACGCGCAACGGCGGGGATACGACCTGACGCACCGCAGCAGGCGCATCACCCCCGACGATTTCGACCACTTCGACGTCATCGTGGCCATGGACGAGGACAACCGCCGCACATTGGCGCGATTGACGGCAACGGTGCAGCAAACTCGCAAAATTGTGATGATGGGCGACTACATCAGCCGCAATCCGCACTACGACTATGTGCCAGACCCCTATTACGAGGGAAGCGAAGGCTTTGAACTGGTGCTCGACTTGCTCGAGGATGCTTGCTTGAACCTGCTCAACCAACTTGTTTTGAAATGACACATTATAGAATAAGAAACATGATGAACCTCCGTAGGCTATTGTTTGCCGCGACCATGCTGGCCGCGCTCACCCTGGCGGCACAGGCGCCTATCGCCGTGCGATGGACCATGGGCACCAATGGTGCCGAGAAAGGATATTACAGTTCGCGCTTCACCATCACCAATGTGTCGGGACACGACCTGGCACCTTCGTGGCAGTTCTTCTTCAACCAGTTCTCGCGCTCGTTCAAACTGCCGCCGCAGTGCGCCGTGGACATGGAGGAAATATCGACCACCTACTACCGCATCACCCCTAATGCGCGCTGCCGCACGCTCGCACCGGGCGACACCATCGTGGTGGACATGCTCATGAAGGGCACCTATGTCAACGTGAGTTATTCGCCCATGGGCGGTCACGTGGTGCTCAATGGCGACATGGCGCACCCCATCGCCGTGAACATCGAGCGCGACGAGTTGTGCCGACCCGGGCAGTGGATGCCGCGCAACGATTATCCCGACGGCAACCTCATCTATGCCTTTAACGAGACGGTGAACAACGTGGGCGATGCCTACACTGGCAACGACTACGACATTTTCCCCACCCCCAAGCAGGTGAGCATTGAGAACGGCTACACCCAACTGGGCACGCTGGTCACCATCAAGTCTGGCGGCTTCTTGGGGCTGGGAGGCAACAAGGCCGCCAAGGCACTCCTGGTGGACCAACTCAAGCGCAGGGGCATCTATGTCTCGTCGGGGCAGGGCACCCTCATCCGTCTCGGAGTGAGCAAGAAACTGAGCGACAATCCTGAGTTCTACTCGCTCACCGTGGACAACGGGCGCATCACCATCAAGGGCGCGTCGCAGCAGGGTTTGCTCAATGGTGTGAAGACCCTGGTGGCGGCCATCGACCACTCGCGAGGCAGGAGTCTGCAAAACGCCCACGTAGAGGACTATCCCGACTTCGCCTATCGCGGATTTATGCTCGACATCGCACGCAATTTCATGCAATACGACGAACTGTGCCGCTTCCTCGACTTGCTGGGATACTACAAAATCGACCGCTTCCAGTTCCACATCACCGACGACGAGGCCTGGCGTCTGGAAATTCCGGGCTTGCCCGAACTCACCGAGGTGGCCTCGCGGCGCGGTTGCACCACCACCGAGGATGCGTTCCTGGCGCAGATTTTCGACGGCAACGGCAACCCCAACGACCTCACGCAGAGCGCCAACGGCTATCTCACCCGCACCCAGTTTGTGGCGTTGCTCAAGCGCGCCGCGCTGCACGGCATTAAGGTGATTCCCGAGATTGAGACCCCCGGCCACGCCCGTGCGGCCATTTATGCCATGAAGGCGCGCCATGCCCGATTGGCAGCCACCGATTTGGCCGCTGCCAACCACTACCGCCTGTGGGACGATGCCGACACCAGCCGCTACTACTCGGCACAGGCCTACACCGACAACGTGCTGAACGTGGCACAAGAGGGTGTCTATAACTTTGTGGAAAAGGTCGTCGACGAGTTGCGGCTCATGTACAAGGACGCGGGCCTCAAACTCGACGTGGTGCATCTGGGAGGCGACGAGGTGCCCAGGGGTGGATGGGACGGCTCGCCGGCAGTCAAGGAACTCATGCGGCAGCGCAACCTCACCACGGCACACCAAGTGAGCGAGTACTACATCGAGCGCGTAGCCACCATGCTCCAGCGCCGGGGCATCAAGATTGAGGGCTGGCAAGAGGTGGCGCAGAACCACAGCGACGAGTTCAACCGCCGCATGGCGCCGCTATTTGCCGGAGTGAACACTTGGAGCACGGTGGGCAGCCGCATCGAGGTGCCCTATCAAATTGCCAACACGGGCTATCCGGTCATCCTGTCCAATGTCACCAACTTCTATTTCGACATGGGCTACAACTGGCACCAGTATGAGAAAGGTCTGCACTGGGGTGGGGCGGTCGACGAGTTTGCCACCTGGAACGCTCTGCCTCACAACGTCTACGCCAGCGCACGCACGGCCTACGACGGCTCGCCCATTGACCTCGCCACAGCGGCCGACGGCAAAGAGGTGCTCCGCATTCCTAATAATATAATAGGTGTGCAGGCGCAAATCTTTGGCGAGACGTTGCGCAACTATGCACAGGTGGAATACCTCACCTTGCCCAAACTCTTCGGTCTGGCCGAGCGAGCATGGAACGCGCGGCCCGTGTGGGGCGAGGACTATGCCGACAACACGCGTTACCTCGACGAGCGACACCAGTTCAACCTCAAGGTGGGTGTGCGCGAGTTGCCGCTCATGGAGCGCATGGGACACAATTTCCGCTTGGGGCAGCCGGGCATCAAGGTCGTCGACGGCATGCTATGGGCCAATTCGCAATATCCCGGCGAGGTGATTCGTTATACCCTCGATGGCTCGGAGCCTAACGCCGAGTCGCCACAATGGACCAAGCCCGTGCCCGTGGGGCAGGCAAAACTCGTCAAGGCTTGTGTCTATTACTTGGGGCATCGTTCGGTCACCACCTATCTTTTTAATGAATAAGATGGGCATCGCGCCCATCGTCAACTTTTTGCGGCCGGGTTTTTCCCGGTCGCATTTTTTTTCTATGCGGGTGGTGCTGAGAACTTTGCAAGATTTGGTGAAATTTTTTTTGAAAAAAGTGCGTTAAAAATTTGTGTGGTTGGAAAAATGGTTGTAATTTTGCACCGCTTTTGCGCCAAAAACGGCGCGTGAAGCGCGTTAAGAGAGTACATTGACATGTTTGCAGCAAAGGATATACAGTAGTACAAGAGAGAACAGGGAGGCGCTGTGCGCCCGGCCCCGTTTGC
>CACWKM010000070.1 GCA_902761475.1 uncultured Bacteroidales bacterium | reverse complement strand
CGCGCATCTGCGCGAGAAGTATGGCGACGGTGGTTATTTGAAACTGTGGATTCCCGAGAGCGACAATGCCCAGCGTTTGGCGGCGTTTCGCCGACTCATGGCCGACGAGCAGCAACTGCGCCAACTGGTGAATCAACTCATGCGCGACTTGTAGTCGGCATAGGTGAATTCACGAAGCACCTCGATAGAGCCATCGCAGTGTTGCAACACGAGGGCCGGGTGCTGAATCCCATTAAACATATTGGTTTTGACCGTCGTGTAGTGGTTCATGTCCTCGAATGTGATGTGTTCGCCCACTTGCAACTCATGGTCGAAACTCCAGTCGCCCACGAAGTCGCCGCTCAGGCATGAATTGCCCCCCATGCGATAGGTCGGGCGCGAGGTGTCCACGTCGGGCAGTGCCTGCGTGATGCGGGGCTTGTAGGGCATCTCCAGACAGTCGGGCATGTGACAAGCAAATGACACATCGACGATGGCCGTATTGATACCGCTGTTGCTCACCACATCCACCACCGATGCCTCAAGGTCGCCCGTCTGCCAGCAGAAAGCGCTGCCTGGCTCCAGAATGAGTTCCAAGTTGGGGTGACGGCGCTTGAAATCACGCAGCAGTTGAATGAGGTGTTCCACATCATAGTCTTTGTGCGTCATCAGGTGGCCGCCGCCCATATTGAGCCATTTAAGGCGTGGCAAGAAGTGGCCGAACTGCGTTTCCACTGCTTCAAGCACTTTTTGCAGGTCGTGCGACGTACTCTCGCACAAAGCATGGAAGTGGAAACCGTCGAGCCCCTCGGGAATGTCGGCAAGTTGTTCGGCGACCACACCAAAGCGCGACCCGGGGCAGCAAGGGTTGTAGATATCGGTTTCTATCACCGAGCACATGGGGTTGATGCGCAAGCCGCAACTCACAGGCGAAGCGGGATGGGACTCATTGTGGGCAACAATGCGGTCGTGATAGCGATGAAACTGTTCTACCGAGTTAAAGGTGATGTGCGAACTGCCAGCAATGAATTCGTCAATGGCATCGGGCGTATAGACCGGGCAATAGGTGTGCGCACGCTGGTGGAGTTCGTCAAGCGCGAGTCGCATCTCGTTGAGCGAACTGGCCGTGGAGGCGATGCCATATTCTCGAAAAATGGGGAACGTGCGCCATAACGCATTGGCCTTAAAGGCCATGATAATGCGGGCGCCGCTCTCACGGCTCACACGCGTAATCAAGTCCAAGTTGCGCCTCAAGCGTTCCTCGTATATTATATAATAAGGTGTCTTCAACGGTTCCATATTCTCACACAAAAAGAATAACTTATTACAATAACTTAATACGCGCAAACTTTAGCAGCAGCACGCGTGTTTCGATGCTGTCGTTGTCGAACGAGGCATACACCTTGGGATTGTCACCGCTCTCGTCGATGGCATTGATTGTGCCTTGTCCATAGATGCGATGCACGATGCGTTGTCCCACCGAAAGTTCAGCAGCCGCATAGATGCGGAAGGCGGCGGGATTGCTGGTTGGCAACGGCATCCTGGGCGCCACGGGCGCCACGGGGCGGGTGCGACGGGGCATGGGCATAACCGGCTGACGCGGTGCGGTGGTTCCTTCCTCACGAAATTCGCCCGTGACCGGGTCGAACACGTAGTTTGCTGGTTCACGAGGCCCATCGTCACTGTCGTCGACTGGGGTTGTGAGAGGCGTGCGCACGGGTGGAGCGGGAGGCGTGGGAGCGGTGATTTCGTTCCATTGCCGCCGTTGGGTGCGCCAGTCGTGCTGCTCAGCGCCCGTGTTTGTGGCGGTGGACGTGGTGCGCAGATACTGCGGGTCGATGTCGCGCAAGAAACGACTCATCACACAGGAAAGGGTCTGACCATTGCGATAGCGAGACGTGCTGTAGGTGATGATGCAATGCCGCTTGGCGCGTGTGATGGCCACATAGAGCAATCGACGTTCCTCTTCAATGCCCGCCAGTGTGTCGCTACTCATGGTGGCGGGGAACAATTCTTCTTCCACACCCACGATGATGATGTTGTTGAACTCCAGCCCCTTGGCCGAGTGCACGGTCATGAGCGTCACTTTCTCGCCGCCAGTGTCGTTGGTGTCTTGGTCGGTGAGCAGCGACGTCTCGGCCAAGAAATCGTTCATCGACAGGGATTCAACCCCTTCTTCTTGCTTGCGTTGCACAAAATCCTGCACCGCCGCTAAAAGTTCGTTGATGTTCTCCTGTCGACTAATGTTTTCCGGTGTGTTGTCATTGAGCAGCACGCTAAGCAGTGCACTGCGTTCGATGGCGGTCTTTGCCACCTCATAGGCGCTTTTACCTTCTTGGTTGAGCGCGATAAGTGCTTTGATGATGGCCGTGAAGCGATTGAGCCTCGCCAGCGTGCCACGGTTCACGCTCAGTTCATATTGTTGCGGCTTGTCAATCACTTCCCACATGCTCACACCATGCTCCATGGCAGAATGTGCCACCTTGCCCACCGTGGTGTCGCCAATGCCGCGAGCAGGCACGTTGATGACGCGACGCAGTGCCTCGTCATCGTTGGGGTTAATCGACAAGCGAAAATAGGAGATAGCGTCTTTCACCTCCTTGCGCTGGTAGAACGACAAACCGCCGTAGATGCGGTAGGGGATGGCCGCCCGCACGTTGCCGTGCTTGTCGCGTCGTCCGCCGTTGCTCAGTGCATCCTCCAGCACGCGTGACTGGGCATTCGTGCGATAGAGCACGGCAAAGTCCTCGTAACTGTCGCCTTCGCGCGCTTTTATCGATGTGATTTGATTGGCAACCACATAAGCCTCTTCGTAGTCGCTAAAGCATCGAATGACAGGGATGCGCTCGCCCATGTCGCCGCGCGAGAACACGTTTTTCTTGATTTGCTGCTTGTTCTTGTCGATGAGGGAGCCAGCCGCATTGACGATGGTCTGCGTGGAGCGGTAGTTTTGTTCGAGTTTGAATGTGCGCAACCCAGGATAGGCTCTCGACAACCCCAGGATGTTGGTGATGTTTGCCCCGCGAAACGAGTAGATGCTCTGCGCGTCGTCACCCACCACGCACACGCGGTGATGCAACCCACTTAGTTGCAATACGATGAGGTGTTGGGCAAAGTTTGTGTCCTGATACTCGTCAACAAGAAAATACTGGAACATCTCTTGATAGCGTGCCAACACATCGGGATTGTCGCGCAACAAGATGTTGGTATAAAATAGCAGGTCGTCAAAGTCCATTGCACCGGCAATGCGACAGCGTTTCCAATAGGTTTCGTAGATGAGGTAGGTGAGCGGTCGATTGCAGTCGTTGTCTTGCTTCCTCAGTTCGGCATCGGCGGCATAGTGTGTGGGGTCAAAAAGGGCATTCTTCATGGCCGAGATGCGTGCCTGCACAGTGCGCGGCTTGTACACCTTGTCGTCGAGTTGCAAGTCCTTGATGATGATTTTGATGAGCGAGAGCGAGTCGCTGGTGTCGTAGATGGTGAAGTCGTGCGTGAAGCCTATGCGCTCGGCATTGATGCGCAGCAATCGGGAGAAGATAGAGTGGAATGTCCCCATCCATAATTGCCGTGCCGTGTCGCTGCCCACCAGTGTCTCGATGCGCTCTCTCATCTCGCGTGCCGCCTTGTTGGTGAAGGTGAGCGCCATGATGCGATGGGGATCCAGACCCTCGTGCAACAGGTGAACAATCTTATAGGTGAGCACGCGCGTCTTGCCCGAACCGGCACCGGCAATCACAAGTTGGGGGCCGTCGGTATATAGCACAGCGTCGCGCTGCTGGGGGTTGAGTGCGTCGAGGTAGTCGTTGTTCATTGCTGTTGGCCAGGTGTCAAGTCGCCGTAGTGTGGGATGTCGGGCAGGAAAGCGTAGGTGCCGTGTGCGTAATCTATGCGGCAACAGTAGTGGTTCATGCCATTTGTCACGATGAGGTAGTGCGCATGGAGCACCATGTTGTAGCGCACAATCTGGTCGAAGGTGGCCTGTGAGATGGTGATGCTTGGCGCCTTATACTCCACGATGACCAGCGGCTCGCCATGGTCGTCGGACACCACCGTGTCGCAGCGCCGCTTGATGCCGTTCAACATGAGCGACATCTCATTTCCCATGCGAGCGGCCGGAAATCCGCGGTCCACGATGAGAAACTCCACAAATACCTGACGCACGTGCTCTTCGGGCGTGAGCGCAACGAAGCGACGACGAAGGCGGTCCCACACGACGAGGCCTTGTGCCGTTTTTTTTACTTTTATTGTGTGCTCAGGTAGGTTAAGTCGCATAAGTTTGCTAATTTTGCATGAAATTGCTTTGCGAAGTTAGCAAAAAATCGACAAACCACCGAACAATGGCCGAGAAAAAAGAGACAGTAACCTATTTCAGTTTGCGCAAGGAGGTGCAAAACAAGTCGTTTCGCCCCATCTATGTGTTGCAAGGCGAGGAACCGTATTATATAGACCAACTTGCCGATGCCATCGTGGAGGCTGCGCTGACCGAGGACGAGCGCGACTTCAATCTGAGCGTGTATTATGGCAGCGATGCCAATGTGCGCGAGGTGATTAGTACCTGTCAGCAATATCCCACCTTTGCCGACCGACGCGTGGTGGTGCTTCGTGAGGCGCAGAATGTGGGCAAGCAACCTGGCCATGCCCACGACCTGGACTTGTTTAAACTCTATGCCGAGCGCCCCTTAGCATCGACGGTGCTAGTGATTTGCAACAAGGGCGGTGCCATCAAGGCCAAGCCGTTCACCGACCAACTCAAAGCATCGGGCAGTGGCGTGGTGTTTGATTCGGCGCGTGTGCGCACCGACCGCGACCTCCAGGCAGCGATTGCCAACTATGCCACTTCCATTGGGGCCATCATCGATGTGAAGAGCATCCGCATGCTGGCCGACTTCATTGGCAGCGACCTGTCGCGCATGTTCGGCGAACTCGACAAGTTGCGCCTCCTCGTGGACACGGACAACAAGATTACGCCCGAACTCATTGAGCGCAACATTGGCATCAGCAAGGATTTCAACAACTTCGAACTTGAAGACGCCCTGCGCAACCGCGACGCCCTCAAGGCTTATCGCATCATCGACTACTTTGAGCGAAATCCAAAGAACAACCCTGTGGTGGTGACGGTGAGCATGTTGTTTTCCTTCTTCAGCAGCGTGCTGCTAGTGCGTGCCGCCAAGGATAAGTCGCCCGAGGCGCTCATGGCTGCTCTGGGAACCAAATCGGCATGGAGGGTCAAGAAATGCCAGGAAGCCGCAAGTCGCTACACCACCCAAGCCTGCGTGAACATCATAGGCTATCTGCGCGAGTGCGACGCACGAAGCAAGGGCGTGGGCTCAAGGCAAGACGCCTACAAACTCTTGCACGAACTCATCTTTAAAATCCTACATTCGTAAATATCACAAAAATCCCTGGTCACATCGTGTGCCAGGGATTTTTGTGTAAAGCGATTGGCTGGCATCAGCCAAAGTTGTCGTAGTGAATCGACGACGGGTCAACACCAAGTGAATCGAGCAGGTCGTTGACGGTCTTCGACATCATGGCCGGTCCGCACATGTAGTATTCGCAGTCCTCGGGAGCCTCGTGAGCGGCAAGATAGGTGTCGCGCATAACGGGAGCGACAAATCCTGCGGTATACTTCACACCAGCAGCGTCGGCAGCGGGGTCGGGACGGTCCAGAGCGAGGTGGAAGTGGAAGTTGGGGAACTCCTTCTCGATTGCGAGGAAGTCTTCAAGGTAGAACACCTCGCTCAGCGAGCGTGCGCCATAGAAGTAGTGCATCTCGCGGTCGCGCGTGTTGAGCGTGCGAGTCATGTGCATAATTTGTGCGCGCAAGGGGGCCATGCCGGCACCACCGCCAACCCAAATCATCTCTTTCTTGCTGTCGAAGATAGGATGGAAGTCACCATAAGGACCACTCATAATCACCTTGTCGCCTGGTTTGAGCGTGAAAATGTAACTCGAGGCGATGCCTGGCATCACGTCCATGAAGCCCGTGCCTTGATCTTTAGGCTTGAAGGGTGGGGTAGCGATGCGCACGGTGAGCATGAAGCGGTCGCCCTCGGCTGGATAGTTTGCCATCGAGTAAGCACGGACAGTAGGCTCCGTGTTGCGGCATTTCAGCGAGAACATGTCGAACTTCTCCCATGTGGGCAGATACTCGCCGAGGGATTCTTTGTCGATGTCCTTGTCGTAACTCATCTCGTAGGTGGGAATGCGGATTTGCGCATAACTGCCAGGGATAAAGTCCATGTGCTCGCCCGGCGGCAAAGCCACGATGAACTCCTTGATGAACGAGGAGACGAGTTTGTTGCTCACCACGGTGCACTCATATTCCTTCACGCTAAGCACGCTGTCGGGCACCTGAATGGCGAGGTCGCCTTTCACCTTCACCTGGCACCCCAGTCGCCAGTGGTCTTGCTGCTCCTTGCGCGAGAAGTGCACGGTCTCGGTGGGTAGAATCTCACCACCGCCTTGCACCACCTGCACACGGCATTGTCCGCAACTGCCCTTGCCGCCACAAGCGCTCGAAAGCATCACGCCGGCTTGGTTCAGGGTGCTCAAGAGTGAGCCACCAGTAGAGGCGGTAATCTCCTTGGTGCCACCATTGATGGATATTTTCACGTTGCCCTGCGGCACGAGATAGTGGCGTGCCACAAGCAGGATTATCACAAGCAGCAGGGTGATGATAAGAAACACCACTGCACTGGTCATCACGGTCATGCTGGCCGTGTTGAGTAATATCGATGCAATCATCATGTGAATCATAAGCGTTTATCCTAATTTAATGCCCAGGAAACTCATGAAGGCAATTCCCATGAGGCCAGTGATGATGAATGTGATGCCCACACCCTTGAGGGGTGCAGGAATGTGACTATAGGCGATTTTTTCACGGATGGCAGCAATGCCCACGATGGCAAGCAACCAGCCGATGCCCGACCCAGCACCATAGACGGTGGCGGTCCACACACTCGGGAAATCCTTTTGTTGCATGAACAGCGCACCACCCAGGATGGCGCAGTTCACGGCGATGAGCGGCAGGAAAATGCCCAGCGAAGCATAGAGCGACGGCGAGAATTTTTCCACGGTCATCTCCACGAGTTGCGTAGCACTGGCAATCACCGCAATAAACATGATGAGTCCCAAGAAACTCAAGTCCACATTGCTAAATTGCTCGCCCAGCCACGACAGCGCGCCAGGTTGGAGCACATACTTGTCGAGCATGTAGTTGAGGGGAATCGTAACCACCAGCATGAAGGTCACAGCCACACCCAGTCCCAGCGCCGTCTTCACGTTCTTGGAAACGGCAAGATAGGAGCACATGCCCAGGAAGTAGGCAAATATCATGTTGTCGATAAATATCGACTTGACAAATAAATTCAGTTCTTCCATGATAGAAATCAGATGTTAAATGCAGTGTTAGTTACTGGTTTCTTGCAGGTCGGTGTTGCGTGCTCGGTGCACCCAGATGATACAAGCCACCGTGATGAGTGCCATAGGCGGCAGAATCATGAGGCCGTTGTCCATGTATCCGTGGTCGTAGCACCATTGCGGAATCACCTTGAATCCAAGGATGGTGCCGCTGCCCAGCAGTTCGCGGAAGAAGGCCACGATGACCAAGATGATGCCGTAGCCCAGTCCGTTGCCAATTCCATCGAGGAACGAGGGCCACGGGCTGTTGTTGAGCGCGAACGCCTCGAGGCGACCCATGAGGATACAGTTGGTGATGATGAGCCCGATGAATACCGAGAGTTGCTTACTCACGTCGTAGTCAAAGGCGATGAGGAATTGCTGCACAATGATTACCAGCGCGGCCACGACCACCAGTTGCACGATGATGCGGATGCTGGTGGGGATGGTGTTGCGGATGAGCGAGATGATGACGTTGCTCAATGCGAGCACCGCAATCACGGAGATGCTCATCACGATGGCTGGCTCAAGGCTCACTGTCACAGCCAGGGTGGAGCAGATGCCCAGAATCTGGACAAGCACAGGATTCTCCTTGGAAAGCGGATTGAAAAGTGCTTCTTTGTTTCGTTTCGATAACATGGTCGGTGACAGTTTATTGATTGTTGGTGTTGTTGTTTTGCAATTTCTTGAGGAAGCCGTCGTAGAGTTCAAGCCCGCTGTGCATCATGCTGCCCACGCCGCGGCTTGTGATGGTGGCACCACTGATGGCGTCCACATAGTCGGCGTCGTTGGTCGGCTTTTGGCCCTGTTTGACGATTTCCACGCTCAAGAACTGGTCATTTTTGTAGAGTCGCTTATCGACAAACTCTTGCTGGAAAGCGTCCTCGGTGATGCGTGCGCCCAATCCCGGCGTTTCGCCTTGGTGCGAGAAGTTGGCACCATAGATTGTGTTCCCGTCGTCGTTGAGGGCGATGTAACCCCAGATGGGTCCCCACAGTCCGGCGCCGTAAACGGGAATGATGTACTTGGTGGAGCCATCGGTCATGGTGCCGACAAACACTGGCCGTTTACGCTGGTCGGCGGGAAGTTTGTTCTCCTTGCTCATGTCCACGGCAAATGCAGCCTCGAGCGTAGTGTCAACTGGTTCGCCTTGTTGGTCAACGACCATGCCAGCAGTGATGTACTGCTTGTAGGCGTCTCTAATGCTGTCCTCGGGCACAGTGACATGAACCGCACTAAGGATTTGGCGGCGCTTGTCGTTGGCAATGTTCTCGTCTTGACGTGGCTTGAGGCTCATGTAGATGAAGGCCAACGCCGTGCCCACTAACACGACCATAACGGCCGCATAGAGGATTTGATAAGTGTTACTATTCTTATTCATCGTGTCGTCCTCCTTATTTATTAGCGCGTGCGCGACGCATGCGGCGGTTAATGTTGGCTTGCACCACACAGTAGTCGATGAGCGGTGCGAACACGTTCATGAGCAGCACGGCAAGCATGGCACCCTCGGGATAACCGTTGTTGTACACACGAATGAGGATGGCAATGACACCGATGAGGAATCCATAGATGTATTGCCCGATGTGTGTGCGTGCTCCGGTCACGGGGTCGGTAGCCATGAATACGGCAGCAAAGGCAAATCCGCCATAGCAGATTTGGTCAATGGGGTTGAGCAGCGAAGCGGGATAGGTGGCGCTGGGCAAGGCATGAACCAATGCTCCCATTGCCAAACCACCCACAAACACCGAACCCATGACTCGCCACGATGCGATGCCGGTGATAAGCAGAATGGCGGCTCCAATCAAAATGGCCAACGTGGATACTTCGCCGGGCGAGCCGGGGATGAAGCCCATGAAGGCATCCCAGGTGGAGATGGGGTCGCCCACCACATTGTGCAGAGTCATCGTGTCGCCCACATGGGTCGATACTTGTCCTAGGGGAGTGGCGCCGCTAAAGCCGTTGATAATCGTTCCCGCTCCCAACAGGAAAGCGCGCGTGATGAGCGCCACGTTGAAGATGTTCATGCCCGTGCCGCCAAACACCTCCTTGGCAAAGATGACCGCAAAGGCGGTAGCCACGGCAACCATCCACAGCGGAGTGTTGATGGGGACAATGAGCGGAATGAGCATTCCGGTTACGAGGAAGCCCTCTTGAATCTCTTTTCCGTGAATTTGTGCGGAAATAAACTCAATGCCCAATCCCACGGCATAACTCACCACAATCATGGGCAAGATGGCCAGCAGACCAAACGTCCACATGGTGAGCCACGACGTGCTGGCGGTTTGACCGATGGCCATATAATGCTGCAGGCCGATGTTGTACATGCCGAACAGCATTGCCGGGGCGAGCGCCACAAGCACCATAATCATCGTGCGCTTGAGGTCGTTGCCGTCGTGAATGTGTGCACCCGAACGAGAAGTGTCGTTGGGCGTGAACAAGAACGTCTCCATTCCCTCGTAGAACGAATGCAGTTTGGAGAGTTTGCCGCCAGGAAGGAACTGGGGCTTAATCTTGTTCATGTATTTTCTTAATGCTTTCACTTCGATATAATTAAATGTGAAACCTTAAATAATTACTTTCAAGAAAGTTCACCTCGCAGGAAGTCTAACCCTTCGCGTACGATGCGCTGCAATTCGAGTTTGGAGGTGTCGGCATACTCTGCCAGTGCGAAGTCCTCGGGAGCCACTTCGTAGATGCCCAACTGCTCCATCTTGTCGATGTTGCGAGTGATGATGGCCTTGATGAGGAACTCGGCATAGATGTCCATGGGGAGCATGTCGTCATACTCGTCGAGCCTGACGATAGCCCTCTCACCACCCTTGATGCGTGCATCCATCTTGATGTCCTTGCTGCCTGTGAGCCAACTGGTGAATGTGCGATAGATGCTAAAGCGTTTGGGGCTCAATGCCGCCCATCCCATGAACTCGTCGGGGCAACTCACCTCGGGAATGACAGTGAGGTGGCGATATGGCGCACGCAAGAAGCCGTCAAGTGGCACTTTCACGCCGCTCAGGGCATTGCCACTAATGATGCGGTTGTCGCCGTCGCACAAGTTGTCTTTAAGCAAAGCCTCCACGGTGCATCCCATGATGGCATGCACATAGTGAGGCTGTTTCACACGCTCTCCCGTGACTGCTACCAGCGTGTCAAACGGCACTTTGCCGGTAGTCATCAGTTCGCCAATGCGAGCCAGGGTCACGATGTCGAGTGTCCACACCACTTCGCCCTTGTTCACGGGCTTCACGTTGGCCAGTTGCACGCCCACATTTCCTGCGGGGTGGGGGCCTTTAAACGAGTTGACCTCAGCACCCTCGATGTCGAATTCCTCGCCATCCTTGAATCCCACGTAGACTTTGCCTGCCGTGAGAGTCTGCAACGCCTTGACACCTGCAGCCAGGTATTGGCGCTTTTCGCCCACTACTTGCAGCAGATTGGGAGCCAACGGCGCGCTGTCGAATGCGGTGACAAAGATGTCTCTTGGCTCGACCTCAGGCGAGGGCACCACGTCGTAGGGGCGCTGGCGCAGCATCACCCACAGTCCCGACTCAAGCAGTAGTTCGCGCACATCGCGCTTCACATTGTGTTCAATGGCTGCACCAGTGCCATCACTTTCGATAACGATGGCTTCGATTTTGCGTCGTTCGCCACGGCGCACCTCTTTGAGCACCCCCGAAACCGGCGACACCACTTTGATGGCGTCGTGCGTCTTGTCGTGATAGAGCACGTCGCCAGCATGCACAGCATCGCCCTCGCGCTTGTCCATGCGGGGAACAATGCCTTGGAAATCGTCGGGCACTACCGCATAGCAAGAACAGGATGCCGCCATGCTCACGCTCTCATCGACGAGGCGGCCGGCAAGTGGCAGGTTTAATCCTTTCTTTAAATGAATTGTTGCCATTAATGAATATTTGAAGTTCTTTCTTTTAATTAAATAATGTGCAAAGATAATAAAAAAACTGTAAACGGCACACAAGGAGTGGCCAAAATCAGATTTTTCACAAGTAGACATGAGGCGCAAAGGGGTAATCTTTTGTGGGACTCCCATAGTGTGAAAGTAATTGCCTTGCTCAAAATGTCATGCAGGGGCAAAATAATTCACAAAAAAATGCAGCATTGTGGTTGCTATTTTAAAAAATATGTCCTAAATTTGCGAATGATTTTGGCACAAAGTCATCGCATGCGTTGTGCTTGCGGGGTTTTTGTCGCTGAAAATGGGTCTATTAGGCCATTGTGCTGGCCATGTGTGTGGTCGGCCTATCAAGGCGTTTTGGCCCCATACATGGAAACTGAGAGACCAACATAAACAAACAACTTTATAAACAAATTTCTAATTATTCACTTTTTATTAACAACATTTTAAAAAAAGTTATGGCTGAACAAACAAACATCCAGAAGCCACAGCAGGCCGCAGAGCCTAAGAAGGCTGACAACAAGGCTGTAAGCAGCAATGTTGGTGGTATCAAGAATGCATCAATCGTGATTCTTGTGTGTTTCATTCTTGCAGAGCTTTTCTTCCACTTTGTGCTGGGTAGTGGCTCGAACTTCAAGGATGGCAACAATGAGAACGCTCCTCTGAACCTTCTTGGCACCATCTATAAGGGCGGTTTCATCGTGCCTATTCTTCAAACGCTGTTCCTCACCGTTATCGTGCTTAGCGTGGAGCGCTGGATTGCCCTGAGCAAGGCAAAGGGTGCCGGCAACATCGCCAAGTTTGTCGCTAATGTGAAGGAGGCCCTGCGTAAGAAAGACATCGACAAAGCCGAGCAACTCTGCAAGCAGCAGAAGGGTACTGTGGGCGCTGTCGTTTTCGCAACTCTCCAGAAGTACAAAGAGATGGACAAGGACACCGAACTCAGGAAAGAGCAAAAACTCACCAGCATCCAGCAGACCCTCGAGGAGGCCACTGCACTGGAGATGCCCTCGCTGCAGCAGAACCTGCCCATCTTGGCAACCCTCACTACTCTGGGTACACTTATCGGACTTCTCGGTACTGTGATCGGTATGATCAAGTCGTTCCAGGCACTGTCGGCTTCGGGTGCTCCTGATTCGACCGAACTCTCGACTGGTATCTCGGAGGCCCTTATCAATACCGCATTCGGTATCGCAACCGCTGCTTTCGCCCTGATTGGTTACAACTACTTTACCAACAAGATCGATAACATGACCTATGCTATCGACGAACTTGGTTTCTCGATCGTTTCTACTTTCGCCGCTACCCACTAATATTAGTGAGCCACTGAGCGAACCGTGAATTAAAACACAATAGAAACATTCTTTTTTAAGTTGTAAACTAAATTATGGGAAAAGTCAAAATTAAGAAAAAAGAGACGCGCATCGACATGACCGCCATGTCCGATGTGACTGTGCTGTTGCTCACTTTCTTCATGTTGACTTCCACATTTCTTCAGAAGGAGCCCATCACGGTGATCACGCCCCCCTCGGTAAGCGAGGAGAAGGTGCCCGACCAAAACCTGATGTCAGTGCTCGTGAGCCCCGAAGGTAAGGTGTTCATGGCAGTGACAGGTAGCAAGGACTCCACTTTCAAGAGTGAGCACGTGCGTGCCGACCTGCTGAAGAAAATGACTGCCGAGTACAACAAGGCTCACCCCAGCGCTCCTGTCAACCTCACTAACAAGGAGGTGGAGACTTTCTCCAAGATGGCCGCTTTCGGAGTCCCCTTCAAGTACATGCAGCCATGGCTTCAACTTGCCGCTAAGGACATGACGCTGGCCGATAAGGTCCTCGAAGGTGAGGAACCGTTTAGCGTTAATGGACAGAAGGTCAAGCTCGCCGGTATCCCAATCGACATGAACGAAGACCCCAACAAACCCAACGAGTTCCAGATGTGGATTCGCGCCGCTTATAACAGCGACAACGAAGAACTCAAGAACGCGATGGTTAAGGGTAAAGGTATTTCAATCAAAGCCGACCAGACGACTCCTTACAGTGTGGTAAACGTTGTGATGGATAATCTGCAAACCATGAAGATGAACAAGTTCACCCTCATGACGGCACTTAAAGCAGAGGAGGAATAAGATATGGCAAAAACAAAACAACGTCAGAAAAAATTCGACACCCGTATCGACTTCACTCCGATGGTTGATATGAACATGCTTCTCATCACCTTCTTCATGCTGTGTACGACCATGATCAAGAGCCAGACGCTCCAGATCGCTCTCCCCAGCAATGAAAAGGTGGAACAAGAGCAGCAGAACAAGGTGAAGCAGAGTGAGGCTGTGACCATCATCATCGATGGCAAACTCGACGACAAAGGCTTGTCGAAACCCGACGAGGGTCTGCTTTACTTCTACGATGGTATGCCCCCCACAGGCGAGGATCTC
>CACWKM010000069.1 GCA_902761475.1 uncultured Bacteroidales bacterium | reverse complement strand
GTTGAAGAACACGAGGTCACCAGGCTGCAACTCATCGCGGTTCACGCGACGGCCGTCGTAGATTTGCCCACGCGAAGTGCGGTCGAGGCTGAAGCCGAAGCGCTTGAACACATAACTCGTGAAGCCCGAGCAGTCAAACGCGCGCGGCGACATGGCACCATGACGATAGGGCGTGCCACGATACTTGTAGGCGTAGTTAAGGATTTCCTGCACCAGACCTTCGCGCTGACGGCTGTTTTGCTCCAACTGCTCGGCCACGGTGCCTTGCTTGCGGGAATTAAGCATCTGTGCTTCACCCGACAATGTGCCCATGACGATTGCCACGGCAACTATAATGAGAGTAAAAAGTGAACTGTTTTGACCTATGTTTTTACTAAAATTCATGCGATAAATATAAACCTATTTTTCTTAATTGTGTACAAAATTACTACTTTGTGCGCTGAGTGACAACCCCCTATTGACACTTATAAACATTTACAATCGCAAACGCCCCACCACCCTATTACGTCGTCGCGGCAACGGTCGTGGGCGATAGAGGGGTGTTTCACTTCTTAAACCCTAAGGAGACGAAACCGCACAAAATTACATTTTTTAACACATCGTCCCAACATTTAACATGGTTACAATGTGCTAAAACGCCTTTCGACTTGTTACATGAGGTCGCGAATGGCACGGCCCAGGTTGTCGGCGATGTCGCTCGCCATCACGCCGTAGCCATGCTGCTGGGCTGCCAAGTCGCCAGCATGGCCATGGATGTAGACGCCCATCACGGCGGCATAGTCGGCGGGATAGCCCTGACCGATGAGCGAGGCGATGGTGCCCGTGAGCACGTCGCCGCTGCCAGCAGTGGCCATCGACGAGTTGCCGCTGCTGTTGATATACACCTTGCCATCGCGCATCACCGTCATCGTGTGGTGACCCTTGAGAACGATGGTGATTTCGTGCAGGCGGGCTACGTCGATGGCTTTCTTCAGGCGCTCCTCGTCGGTGGTGTGCGAACCAAAGAGGCGGTCAAACTCGATGGCGTGGGGCGTGAGGATGCTGTTGCGAGGAATGCTGCGCAGCAACATGGGGCGCTTGGCGATGCAGTTGAGCGCATCGGCATCGAGCAGGCAAGGAATGCGATAACTTTTCAGGAAAGAATCCACGGCGTCGAGCGTCTCGTCGCTCGTGCCCATGCCGGGGCCCAGCGCCACCACGCTATACACATGGTTCAAGGCTATCTCGGTGGTATACACCTCGTTGCGGTCGGGCTGGAAGATGGCCTCGGGGATGGCGGTCTGCAACACCTCGTAGCCGCGGCGCGGCGCATGAATGGTCACCAGGCCTGCCCCCGAGCGCATGGCACCGCGGGCGGCAAGCACGGCGGCTCCCATCATGCCATAACTGCCGGCGACGAGCATGATGGCGCCCACGTCATATTTGTTGGAAAACGGGTCGCGCTCGCGCTCGTGCAACATGGCGTGGACATCGTCGCGCTCAATCAAGTAGAAGTCGGTGCCCGTGGCGGCAACGCTCTCGGCGTTCATCTCCATGTCGAGCACCTGGCACTGGCCCACAAACTCGGCATTCTCGGCAAAGAAATAGGACAGGCGCTTGAACTGATAGGTGAGGGTGAGGTCGGCACGGATGATGTTGCGATGGTCGCTGCCCATGTTCCACTCGCCAAAGAGGCCGCTGGGCACGTCTATCGACACCACATAGGCGTCGCTGTTGTTGATGTACTGCACCAGCGCGGTGTAGCCGCCACGCAGCGGGCTCAGGAGCCCCGAGCCAAACAAGCCGTCGATGACCACGTCGCTGGAGGTGAGTTCCGGCGGGTTGAAGGTGTCGGTCACCTCGATAAACTCCACGTCGGGCACCTCGAGCAGACGGTTGCGCTGCTCCGAGCAGTTGCGCGACAAGTGCGACGAGCGGATGTTGAACAAATACACCTCGGGGTGATAGCCCTGCTCGGCGAGCATGCGCGCCACGGCCAACGTGTCGCCACCGTTGTCGCCAGGACCGGCAAACATCACGATGCGCTTGGTCGTGCGCCAGCGTGACATAATCTCATAGGTCACGGCGCTCGCCGCACGCTCCATTATGTCGAGCGAGGAGAGGTTATCGTTTTCTATAGTACGTTCACTGATGCGGCGAATGCCATCGGTGGTGAATATCTTCATATTTTGTGTGGTGCGAGGTGATTTTTTGTACAAACAAACGTACAAAGGTACTCCTTTTTTGTCGCATCTCACAGCAAAAATGAAAAAAACTGACTTTCAATGCCATTATTTTCATTTTCGTTTTGAAGTAGCAACTTTCTTTACTAAATTTGCGCAACTTTTTTTTTTAAAAATCAGCACATGAGCGAAGTTACTTACAACGGACTCACCTTTGAGCCCTTCATCTCGCGAGAAGAAATTGCCGAACAGGTGCAACGCGTGGCCGCCGAACTCAAGCGCGACTACGACGACAAAAAGCCGCTGTTCATTTGTGTACTCAACGGAGCCTTCATCTTTGCGGCCGACGTGTTCCGCGCTTGTGACATCCATGATGCCGAGATTGAGTTCATTCGTTTCAAGAGTTATGAGGGAACCTCATCCACCGGAAACATGAAGCAAATCATGGGGCTGAACACCGATGTCGCCGGCCGTCATGTCGTCATCCTCGAAGACATCGTCGACACGGGCTTCACCGCCGACCAACTGCGCAACCTCCTGATCGAAAAGGGAGCAGCCGACGTGAAAATGGCAAGCCTGCTCTTCAAGCCCGACTCACTCAAGGCAGGAGTGGCGCCAGAGTACATCGGCTTTACCATTCCCCCGAAGTTCATCCTGGGCTACGGACTCGACCTCGACGAACTGGCACGCAATTTGCCCGACATCTATGTGCTGAAAAAGTAACGACACACTGTACCACATTAAGTTATAACCTTTAAAAACCAGTCTCTCACCCCTCCCCGCCGCCGCGGGGAGTTAGAGGAGAGCGCAACAACCATGCTTAACATCGTCATTTTTGGTGCCCCCGGTTCTGGCAAGGGCACACAGAGCGAGATACTCATTCGCAACCGCGGCTTATTCCACATCTCCACCGGCGACGTGCTGCGCGACAACATTCGTCGCGGCACCGAACTTGGAGCCACCGCCAAAGCCTACATTGAACAAGGCCAACTCATCCCCGATGAACTCATGGTCAGCATCCTTGCCGACGTGCTCGACGCCAACCGCGAGGCCGCCGCACAGGGAGTCATCTTCGACGGATTTCCGCGCACCATCGCGCAAGCCGAGGCCCTCGAGGACATGCTCGGCGAGCGCGGCACAAGCGTCACCCTGGTGCTGGGACTCGAAGTGCCCGAGGAAGAACTCATCAACCGCATCCTCGAGCGCGGACGACTCACCGGACGCAGCGACGACAACCTGGAAACCGTGAAGAAGCGGCTCGACGTGTATCACAACCAGACCTCGCCGCTCAAGGAATTCTACAACGAGCGCGGACTCTATCGCGCCATCGAGGGAATGGGAGGCATCGAGGCCGTGGCACAGCGCATCGACGACGAACTGAACCACTGCTGATTTTCCCCACCTAGAGAATACTCACTGCGGCGCGACTCACCACGCGAGGGAGAGTTGCGCCGCTCGTCGCACCAAGTCACGACAACAGTCACACGGCAATGCTAACAGTATTATTTGTTTACGTCATTCCGCTCGTCATAGGCTGGATTCTGCTCAGCAAGAAGAATCGCGGATGGGGCTACTACGTCGTGTTGGCGCTGTGGCCGCTCATCGGACTCATCGTCGCTTGGTTGCTCGACGACCAGCGCCCGGGGGGGCACGTTTCGCAGCCTGTACCACCAGTCAGACCACCGGTCAGGCCGCAGTCGTTCGATTACTCGCAGCCCAGCACGGCGGTCAACTATGAGTTCGACCCCTCCACGGGCGAATTTGTGGCCAAACCGTCCACTCCCCCACCGCCGCCCCCGCCGCCCGTGACCACACCGTCGGCGAGCGAAATCATCGCGTCCATCCCGCCGCTCACCCCCACCACGCAACAACCCACCCAGCAGCAGCAACCCGAGGCGCGACGGCACTCGTCGGCAAACCCGCTCGAGGCATGGCGACGCATCAAGAACGCGCGCCACAATGCACAAAACCCCACCGACCAAGACTGAGTCGGTGGAGTTTTTTTTATCATTTCGACGCCACGGCGAGGCGCGTCACTTCTTAGTCTCGTGGTAATCTTCCTCGGTGTTCACGTTCCACACCGCGCGCTTGTCGGTGCTACCGGCAGCAATGGCGTCGACGGCCTCCATGGCGGTGAGCATGCTGTGGTCCATATTATTATAACGGTGTTGACCGTTGCGGCCTATGCACCACAGGTTGTCGATGGTGTCGAGGAACGCCTTCACGCGGTCCAACTCATAGTAGGAGCCGTAGTACGACGGATAGGCCTTCTTGATTTTCACCTGCGTGCTGTCGAGCACGTCGTCGCGGCTACCGATGATGTTGATGCGCACCAACTCGTCGATGGCCATGTCGATGAACGCCTGGCGGTCCATGCGCCACATCTCGTCGCCCTCGGTGCAGAAGTACTCCAACCCTATCCACATGGTGCCCTCATAGTCATTGAGCAGATAGGGACTCCAGTTGTTGAACACCTGCAAGCGCCCCACCTTCACATCGCGCTCCTGGATGTAAATCCACGTGTCGGGCACGCGGTCGCGATAGGTCTTGATGGACGTTTCATTCTTGATTTTCAACTCCTTGACGAGCAGCCCCACGGTGATGAAATCGCGATAAGGCAGTTCGGCCGCAATGCGCGCCACGTCGGCGGGCACCTCGATGCCGTCGAGGGCGGCAATCAGGTCCTTGATAGGCATCGACGAGAAGAGGTGGTCGCAGGCAATGCGACGGTCTGAGCCGTCGGGGTCGGCCACCACCACATAGTCCACGCGCCCCTGCTCCACATGGATGCGTTTCACCGAGGTGCGCATGAGCACCTCGCCGCCATCATTCTCCACGTCGGCGGCCACGGTCTCCCACAACTGGCCGGGGCCATACTTGGGATAGACGAACTGCTCGATGAGCGAAGTCTCTACATGGTCGCTCTTGCGGCCCAGGCGCTTCGCGGCCATGTCCTTGAGGATGGCCCACACCGACAGCCCCTTCACGCGCTGCGAGCCCCAGTCGGCGCCCAACTTAGAGGGATGGATGCCCCACACCTTCTCGGTGTAGTCCTCAAAAAACATACGGTAGAGCGGCGCGCCAAAGCGGTTGATGTAGAAGTTCTCGAGCGACGTCTCGGGACGCTTGTGCAGCATCGAGGCCACATAGCCGCCACCAGCCTTGAGGGTGCGCCACAGGCCCATGTTGGCAAACGTCTTCACCGCCAACTTGATGGGATAGTCGAAGAACTTGCGCAAGTAGAAGATGCGGCTCACGCGCTGACGCACCAGCATCACGCGGTCGTCGCGTTCGGGGTCGGGACCTTGCGGCTCCACGGGCACGGCACGGTCGAGCAGCATGTCGTCGTGCGACGGCGCGCCCTGCATGGGCATCATGCGGCGCCACCACTGTGTCACACGCTCGCTCTTGCTGAAAAAGCGGTGACCGCCCACATCCATGCGGTTGCCCTTGTAGCGCACCGTCTGCGAAATGCCGCCTATGGCATCGCTCGCCTCGCACACCACAGGATGTATCGACGTGCGGTCGAGCAACTCGCGCGCAGCCGTCAACCCCGCCGGGCCAGCCCCAACAATCAACGCCACAGCACGCCCGTCGCAGTCACTATGATTCATGCTTGTTTGCATCCCAACAAATTCTTCATTATCACATTCATCATGCAAATATAGCAAAATTTCTCCACAGGGGAAAAAGGAGCGGTTGCGATGTGCCCGCGCACATCGCAATAAGTACATTGTACATTGTACAAAGTACAGAAGGACGGAAGGACGGAAGGACAAAGTACGGAAGGAAGGATAGGTCAGATGTAGGGACGCCACATGTGGCGTCCGCGATAACGCCCTCACGGCCAGCGCCGAAGGCGCAAGTGGCTCGGAGAGCCGCAAGTGAATCAAACCCCAGGTGAGTGCCTCGTAGAGGGACGAAACCTGGGGACACGGCACCACAACCCTAAATCGTGCCTCGTAGAGGGACAATTACACACTCATCTGTCGCCCCCAAGGGGGCTAATGATTTTATTTTTTGCGACACTCACAGGGGTTCCGCTTCGCTCCACCCCTGCCTAAATTCTGCCCAGCCCTAACGGGCTTAATCTCATTTGTTTCCAATCGACGAGCGGTTACGGACGTGCCACGGCACGTCCCTACAGTTTGCAGTGGGGGTTGCGGCTTGTTCCATTATAAAACAACGAATTTCACGGATTACGCGAATTATTTCACATCACCGGCCGCACGGTTTTGCCGTGGGGATGCGGCCTCGCGCCCGGAGGGCGCCCGCTGAGTAACCCCCAGTAAAATTGGTCGTACGAGCGCATGCGAGTAGGCCGATTTCACTGGGGGATGGGAGGCACCGCATCAAGCCGTCGCCTGCGGCGACCACCTTGCGAAAGGCAACCTTCTTGACGTTGCTCGGCGAGGGACACCTCCCGACTGGCGAGGAGAAACCAGAAAAAAACGCGGTTTTTTGAAAAAAGTGACGAAAAAAATTGGAGCGTAATAGTTTTTTGCACTATCTTTGCACCGCTAAAAGCAATTGGTGCGTTAGTTCAGTTGGTTAGAATGCCTGCCTGTCACGCAGGAGGTCGCTGGTTCGAGTCCTGTACGCACCGCAACGAGGGGAAATCCAAAAGGATTTCCTCTCGCTGTTTTTTGTCATATCCTCGGTTTTTTCACCCGTAGAGCGTGGCGGCCAGCATTGCCGCCGCCTGGTTCAGGTAGCGCTCGTCCACCTCGTCAAAGGCTGCCAGGTCGCGGCTGTCGATGTCGAGCACGGCGCGCACCACGCCATCGCCGTCGGCCAGCGGCACCACTATCTCGCTGCGCGACAGGCTGCTACACGCTATGTGGCCGGCGAACTGCTCCACGTCGGGCACCACGAGCGTGGTGCGCTGTTGCCATGCCGTGCCGCACACGCCGCGCCCCAGCGCGATGCGGTAGCACGCCACGGTGCCCTGGAACGGGCCCAGCACCAATTTGCCGTCACGCACCAGGTAGAATCCCACCCAAAAATAACGGTCGCCCATCACCTCGCGCAGCAGCGCCGAAGCGTTAGACAACACACTCACCTCTTCGCGCTCGCCCTCGATGAGCGACGCCAGTTGCGCCAGCAGCGACTTGTATTGCTCTTCCTTGCTATTCATGCCGTCAAAATTAACGAAAAAATGCGACACAAGGCCACTTCTCACCACACATTTTTGCACGACCCCCAACAACACCCGCCCACAGAAAACTTGTCACACCCCAACAAAAGGAACGAAATGGAATAACCGCACGCCGCCTCCAGGCTGTATCTTTGTTGTGTGAAATGCAAAAGATAATGAAAAAGGCAACACATTCTTTGGAAAAACTACTGTTTTTTCATAAATTTGCAATTGATTGCAATCGCAATCAACGACATTTGGGTAAAAAAGAAGCGTATGCTTATTCTTGCTGATTGAAAACCTGAGAAATTTTCAACAAAGATATGCAAAGAAGTGGCAAACGGTTCCGCGCTTATAGGCGTGGGCTGTATCATATCCCTCTCTTTGGCATATCGGGTTTTCTCAGGACCTTCAATCGGCAAAGCGTGGCATAGCAGTCCACGCTTCTGTTGTTTTACACCATCGTCTACCGGACTGCATGGCGAGTTTAAATTACTGATTGCCTATGGTAAATAAAAGTATGTACTTGGGGCTAGCGACTGAACATAAAATTCTGTCGATGCTTCTAGCCGAGGGAAGAGAGGTTTATCTTCCCACAGTTGATGACCACGGGGTGGATGCGCTCGTACTGTCAAGGAATGCAGGACCTGAAGGCGGGCGAATCTATCAAGAGTTGCAGATTAAATCACTTAACGATGGCGGCCTGTTCGCAGCAATTTCCTGCTCGAATCCACGCCCTAACTACTGGTTCGTGTTCTATGTGAAGCAGCACGACACCATTTGGCTTATCAATTCAATGGATTTTGTGAAAGAGGCTTCACAAAATGCGCAAGGAAGCAACATCGGCAAGTATTCCATCTCACTAGCGACGAGTAAGAGCATTAGCAAACTACGCGCACAATACATTGTAACTAATTTTTCAAAACTTCCATAAATCAAACAAAATTATGAAAACTATCAATTTAAAATTCAATTTTTGTCTTATTGCACTTGCAATTCTCTCAATGTCTTCATTTAATGCAATGGCTGATGATGAGGTAACCATTAACGGCATAGATTACTTGCTTACAGATGACGGATATGCAAAAATCGTTAATTTTGATGCCGATGAAATTTCGGACAATCTGATAATCCCAATGACGGTTACTCATGATGAAAAGGCATATACTGTTTACAGCATGGTAGACAAGGCCTTTACAGGCTCTCAGATTAAGACTCTTGTGGTTGAGGCAAATTGTGACATATCACAAGACGCGTTCGCAGGATGTGCACTACTCAAGTCGGTAAAAATGAACGGAAACATATCGGCTATAAAGACCGGAGCATTTCGGAGATGCGCAAACCTAGAAACTGTTATTTTTAGTGATGGAACAGAAGATATCGGAATTAACGCATTCGAACAATGCAAAAACCTCAAAACTATAACATTGCCGAAAAACTTGAAAAAACTTGGTGGGAATGCCTTCTTCATGTGCACAAATCTTGAGACGGTTAATCTGAATCAGACATATAAGAATAAAATAGAGGTGGAAAAGACCGAAAAAGCCAAAAGGTTTTTTGGCGGCACTAAGTATTTATCATCCCGAACTCAAATGTCGGATAAAGTCAAGAAGTCGCTTGGCGGTTATGGAAACATCAAAATGGGTAAATCAGTTAAATTCTAAAGCATATGAAAACTAAATATTATTTTTTAACTCTATTGAGCATTTTTTTGTGCACAATATCAACAAAAGCAGAAATAATAGACGGCGTCATGTATGACGGCACTGTAATCATCGGTTATAACGCATCTCAGATTCCTGACACATTAGTCATACCGAACTTTGCGACTGGAGGCTATATGAAGGCGATGAAGGGCGCGCCCATGAAATGTCTGATTATACCGCAAACTTTTAAAATAAGTGATGGCTTGTTTATCCAATGCCAAAATCTGGAGAGTGTCACGATAGGTTCTACGGATATAAGTGCAAAAGCATTTTGGAATTGCACCAAACTAAAAACAGTAAATTTGAAGTAAAAAAAAAAAAAAAAAAAAAAAGCATTTGCGAACTGCGAACAATTGAAAGTAGTTAAAATAAAAAACAGAAAATTGTTAGAAATGGTAAACAGTTCTGTACATATGTTTTTTGCGAACACGCCATATTTGGCTTCGCAGCCTGAAAGACCTCGCAAACCTGGCATGTCAACGCCAAACGATTCAAGATATAGGGTTAATTCCAAAACTAGGACTGTTGAATATTAGAAGAACCCTGTTCCTAGTTTCAAAGTGTCAATAAAAGACCTGGCAATGATCATGGCTTAATAGCCAATGTTCAACCAGATTGTGTTTGGGTCTTTAATTCATAGAGGAGGGTTGGCCATTCTGCGATGGCTCACCCTCTTTTTTTGTGGAGGAACGAGACCTGCCGATTACCACATAATTTGAACACCAGTGCTGTGTTTAGAATAGTTGGAAATATGCTTGAAACTAACGCCAAATTCGGGCGGTGGATTTGGCGGTTAATCTTCGGCAAGCCGTAGGCACCGACGCGCATGGCAAGCAAGGCGCAAACACAAATACTGGCATTGCTGCTTTGAGGCTGGCGACGGCTGGTGGCGGGGGCGGCTTTTGTTAGTTCGCGGTTTTTGTGTACCTTTGCCGGTGCTATGAAACTGAAGATTCTATCATTGGCACTCACGGCGGTGGCTATGCTGGCGTCCAGTGAGGCTGGCGCCAAGACGATGTGCCGGCCCGCGAAGTTCATGGTCATCAGCGACACGCACTTGCTGGCACCGTCGCTCGTGGACGAGGGGAGCGCGGCGGCACGCACCATGGCGCAGAACGACATGAAGTTGCCGCTGGCAAGTCTCGACATCCTCGACGCGATGCTCGACAGCGTGCGGCGCACGGCTCCCGACGCGCTGCTCATCGCCGGCGACCTCACCTTCAACGGTGAGCGCGAGAGTCACGAACTGCTGGCGGCAAGGCTGGCGGCACTGCAACGCGACGGCATCGCCGTGCGCGTCATCCCCGGCAACCACGACATCAACAACCCCTACGCCAAGGCGTTTCGTGCCGACGGCACGAAGGCTGTGCCCACCATCGACGCTGACGAGTTTGCCGCCTTGTATGCCCACTGCGGCTACGACGGCACCACGAGCCGCGACAAGGCATCGCTGAGTTATGCCACCGAACTGGTGCCGGGCATCGTGCTCCTGGCCATCGACAGCAACCGCTACGGCGAGAACCGCAGCGACAGCGTGACGGTGTATCGCAACGGCGGACACGTGAAGAGCGAGACACTGGAGTGGCTGCGCAAGCAAATCCACGCCGCCAAGGGCAAACGCGTCATCGCGATGATGCATCACCACCTGCTCGAGCACATCGACGGCGAGCAGCGCATCTTGCCTAACTACATCGTGGACAACAGCGACGAGGTGATTGCCGCCCTCGAGGGCGTGCCGGTGGTGTTCACCGGGCATCTGCACATCACCGACGCGGTGACACATCGCGGCATCGTCGATGTGACGACCGGCTCCACGTGCACCTACCCCTTCCCGCTGCGCACTGCCACCGTTGACTCATCGGGCACGCTCACCATCGCCACGTCGTTTCTCGCCGACAGCGGCGACCGCGCGTGGACGGAGCAAGGCCGTCGACAAGTCACCACCGGCGCCACGGCTGTGGCCAAGCGCATGGCCGACAAGATGTGGTCGCGCATCGACGGGCTGAGACAACGCATGGCCCCCATGCTCATGATGCTGGGCGTGGACATCGGCAAACTGCCCATGGACGCCAGCCAACTCACCACACTCATTGCCACGCACATGAGCGAGCCGCTCACCCAGAGCCTGCTCACCGTGACCCGCGGCGGTGAGGACCCGCAACAGGGCGAAGCCATCGTCGAGGCCATGCGCGAGGCGATGACCACGATGCTCGCCGACATCGTGGGCGAAGGCGGCGCCGAACTGCTCGTCGAGGCATTGATGCCGCGCCTCGAGCCCACCATGCGCAGCGCCCTGCTCGACCTGAACAACGTGGATACTCCCGACGAGAGCCACACTCCCGACCACCGTCTCACCATCCCCGAACAAAACCAATGAAAAAACTCGTCCTCGTCCTGTCGTGCCTCGCCGTCGCTGCCCTTGCCGCCTGGCCTGGCGAACCCGTGAACCGCAAGTGGCAACGCGCCATGCTTGCCGCCATCGACGCTTTTCCGCAAGGCGGCGGCTACTACACCGGCGGACGGCCCAACGACCTGTTTCCGCGCACCACCATGCAGGGCCTCCAGGCGGCCTTTGCCATGACGCTCCGCGACGAACGCCCGCAATTCGACCCGCAACTGGCCACGCCGTCGTTCTGCTCCAGCGCCACCTATGCCGTGCTCATCAAGGCCTTGCTGCTGTGGGACACCCGCGGCGTCATCTCCCAGCAGGCGTGGCGCAACATGAAACCCCGCGTGGGCATCGTGGACGAACTAAACCCCACGGGACTGTTCCAAGACGACGGAGTGGGAATGTGGGGACGCGCCAACGCCAACGGGCCGGGACTGGGCGTCATGGTGAGGGAACTCCGGGCAGGTTACAGTTTCACCGCGTTTCGTGGCGCCCTCAACGACTCGGTAAAGGAGACGCCCGGCGAGCCCTACCTCACCGACGAGCAATGGAACGCCCACCCCATCTGGCGACAAGCCAAGCCTGGCGACCTGATGAAGATTTTCTGGAACCGCAACGAGTCGCGCGGACACGACGGTGGCGCCATCATCGGCGTGGATGGCGTGAAAGGCCACCTGCAAGAGGCGGGGCACAGCGTGATTTTCCTGGGCATCGACAAGGAGGGCAACGTGACCTACTGGAGCAGCAACGGCCCAGGGCGCTTTCCCGAGCGCATGGGCTACAGCCGCTCGTCGTGCAAGAAGACCGACATCCAGCGCGTGGTGTTCACGCGCATCACCCATCCCGAGCGTTTCAACAACGCACGCAACATCGCCCCCAACAACCGCAACCAGTATCTCTACGACCTGAACGGTCACCGACACAGCACCACTGCCCAAATGCTCGAGGCACTGGGCATCGCACAGTGAGCCGCGCCAGTGGGCGGCGCTCACTTCGTCAGGTCGATGGTCTCGATGTCGTCGGGCACGTGAATGGGGCCGTCGTAGCGCGTAGCGGCCTCGGCGGTGTACGACGGGCGACGTGTGGTGAGGTGGGTATCCTCGGTGTGGTAGAGCACCAGGTGCTTCACGCCCAAGTCATGGGCGAGTTGGCCAGCCTCCAGAGCCGTGCTGTGGTGCTTCTCGTGGGGACGGAACTGTGCGGCATCGCGCTCCAGGCAAAACGCCTCGTGAAGCAGCCAGTCGCAATCGCGCGCATAGCGCTCGCTGCGCGCGTCGTAGGGCTCGTCGCCCAGACAGCACAGCCGTTGACCGTCGGGCAACACGGCATGAAAGCCAAATTGCTTGGTCTTCACGGCGCCCGTGTCGAAGCAGGTGAGCGTGATATCGTCGATGGTGACCTGCTCACCGTCGGTCACCTCGCGGAAGAGGATGGTCTGGTCCACGGCGCTCCAAATCTTGGCCGGCAGCAACAAAGCGCCGATGGTGCGCAGCGCATGCGCCACCTCGTCGTGGCAGTAGATGGTGAGCGTGCCCTGATAGCGCCCATGGTTCATCATGGGCGAGATTTTGCGAATCATCCACACCACGCCCAGCAGGTGGTCGGGGTGGCAATGCGTCACGAAGATGTGGTGCACCTCCTCAAAGGCGATGCGCGCCTTGAAAAGTTGGCGAAAGATGCCATTGCCGCCGCCAGCATCCACCATGAGCCCGCCCGAGGGCGTGCGCAAGTAGAAACAAGTGTTATAACAACGTGTGCACATCGCATTGCCAGTGCCGAGCATAATGAGTTGTGACATATTCCTCCTCCCTA
>CACWKM010000068.1 GCA_902761475.1 uncultured Bacteroidales bacterium | reverse complement strand
TCTTAACGCGCTTCACACGCCGTTTTTGGCGCAAAAGCGGTGCAAAATTACAACCATTTTTCCAACCACACAAATTTTTAACACACTTTTTTCAAAAAAAATTCACTGAAGAAAAAACGAACGATTAGAAGCAACTGTGGGACAGCCCGAAATGGCGACAGAAGGGGCGCCGAGAGATTTCTTTTTGCTCGTGTCGCGGAGTTTTTGTAATTTCGCAGTTGGTTTTTAACACAAAGTGATTTATCGCGATAATGAGTATGAAACATTTCATGTGCCTCTTGGCCATCGCTATGCTGGCCTCATGTAGTGGCAACAAATTTACTGTCGACGGCACGATAGAAGGTGCCACCGATTCTCTCACAATGCTGCTTGAACTGTCGTCGAATGGCGAATGGCAGTTGGTGGACTCCGTTCGCCCTGGCTCTACGGGCGCTTTCAGCGTGAGTCATGAGGCCCCGCAATGGCCCAGCATCTACCGCTTGCGCTTGGGCGACAAGAGCATCTGCTTCCCTATCGACAGCCTCGACCACATCACCATCAAGGGCCGTGCCGACGCCTTCGGCACCTCCTACGAACTCTCGGGCAGCGACCATGCCGTGGCGGTGATGAACATCGACAAGAAGGCCATGGAACTGGCCTCGGCTGGCAACGAGGAGCAACTGGCCGCGTGGAAACAGGAACTCTCGAAGCAGATTATTGCCGACCCCAGTGGCATTGTGGCCTACTATGCCATCAACAAGTGGGTGAATGGCCAACCGCTTTACGACCCCATGAACGACAGCGACTTGCGCATCGTGGGTGCCGTGGCCAACGCCTTCAACTCGTTCCGCCCGATGGACCCGCGCACCAATTATCTGGTGAACGTGCTGATTAGCGGTCAACGTCGTCGCCGCGCCGCCCAAGCCGACACGATGTATGTGGCCGAGACGGCATTGTTGCCCATCAAGTTGCAGGACTATAACGGCGCCACACACGACTTGCAGCAGGTGGCAGCCGCTCATCGCATGGTGCTGCTTAACTTCACGGTTTATCAGGCCGACTTCTCGCCGGTGTTCAATAAATTGCTCAACGACCTCTACACCAAGTATAAAGGCTCTGGCCTGGAGATTTATCAAGTGAGTCTTGACGCCGACAACGTGGCCTGGCGCACCGCCGCCCAACCGTTGCCGTGGATTACCGTCTACGACCCCATGGGCGAGCAATCGTCGGTCGTGGGCAGTTACAACGTCACCGGCGTGCCCACCACATTCGTGATTCTGAACGGCGAGGTCGTTGAACGCATCGAAGACGGTGCCCTGCTGCCAGCCGCCGTGGCACGACGGCTCTGAGCCACTCTAGGCAAGAAAAATCTCATCATGCACCCCTTGCGCACGACACAACGCTCAAGGGGTGCATCGTTTTTTGAGGGCGAGATGCAAATTTTATTCTTCATAGAAGAATGGGGCCAAACGAGGGATTGGGGACGACGAAAAATTCAAAAATAATTTTCTTTTCTCAACGATATGGTTTACCTTTGCAGCCGATTTTAACAAAACGAAGACACATATTTATATAAGGTATGCCACAGAACCTGGTAATCGTTGAGTCGCCGGCAAAGGCGAAAACCATAGAGAAGTTTTTAGGGAAAGACTACAAAGTGATGTCGAGTTATGGTCACATCCGCGACCTGCTCAAGAAAGATTTCAGCATCGATGTGGAGCACGGTTTTGCCCCCATCTATGAAATTCCCGACGACAAGCGCGCGTTAGTGTCGCAACTCAAGACTGCTGCCGCCAAGGCCTCGATGGTGTGGCTGGCGAGTGATGAGGACCGCGAGGGAGAGGCCATCGCATGGCATCTGCGCGAGGTGCTCGGCCTCACGCCCGAGAAGACGCGCCGCATCGTGTTCCACGAAATCACCAAGCCTGCCATCCTGCACGCCATTGAGAATCCGCGCGACATCGACATGAATCTTGTCGATGCCCAACAGGCTCGCCGCGTGCTCGACCGCATCGTGGGCTTTGAACTCTTGTCGGCCGGTCGCGTGCAGAGCGTGGCCGTGCGCCTCATTGCTGAGCGCGAGAACGAAATCAAGGCTTTTGTGGGCGAACCCTATTACCGCGTGACCGCCCAGCTCACCCCACAAGGCGAGGACCATCCGTTTGCCGCCGAACTGGCCACACGCCTGGCTACCCACGACGACGCCATGGCCCTGCTCAACGATTGCAAGAGCGCCAGGTTTGCCGTCACCGACGTGACGGTGAAGCCGGTGAGTAAGTCTCCGGCACCTCCGTTCACCACGTCAACGCTGCAACAAGAAGCCTCGCGCAAACTGGGCTTCACGGTGAGTCAAACCATGCGCGTGGCTCAAGCCCTCTACGAGGCCGGTCACATCACCTACATGCGTACCGACTCGGTAAACTTGAGCAAACTCGCCGTGGCCGCCATCGCCTCCGAGATTGAGCAGACGCTGGGCAAGAAATACCTCAAGGTGCGTCGTTATCACACCACCAGCAAGGGAGCCCAGGAGGCTCACGAAGCCATCCGCCCCACCTACATCGGCAACCGCGACATCACGGGCACCGCACAGGAGAAGAAACTCTACAACCTCATCTGGAAGCGCACCATTGCCTCGCAGATGGCCGATGCCGAGATGGAACGCACCACTGTGGACATTGCCATTGACAACCGCAAGGAACATTTCGTAGCCACGGGCGAGGTCATCAAGTTCGATGGCTTCCTGAACGTGTACATCGAGTCGGTCGACGACGAGAATGGCAAGTCGGGCGCTCAGACCGAGACCGTGCTGCTGCCCCTGCTGGGCGACGGCGACGTGCTCACTGCCTTGCAAGTAGATGCCACACAACGCTACACTCAGCAGCCCCCCCGCTACACCGAGGCCACTCTGGTGCGCAAAATGGAAGAACTGGGCATTGGTCGCCCATCGACCTATGCGCCCACCATCTCCACCATTCAGGCTCGCGACTATGTGACCAAGGGCGAGAGCCGCGGTGTGAAGCGCGAATATGAGGTCATCACGCTCAAGGGCGGACGCCTCACCACCAAGACCAAGAGCGAACTCACTGGCGTGGAGAAGGGCAAACTGCTGCCCACCGACGTGGGTATGGTCGTCAACGAGTTCTTGTTGACCTATTTCCCCTCGATTATGGACTACAACTTCACGGCGCGCGTGGAGACCGCCTTCGACGAGATTGCCGAGGGCAAGGACACGTGGAGCGACGAGATAGAGAAGTTCTACGGCAGTTTCCACCCCGACATCGACAAGGTGTCGCAAATGCGCTTAGAACACAAGGTGGGCGAGCGCCAACTGGGCATTGACCCGTCGAGCGGAAAGCCCGTGTCGGTGAAGATTGGTCGCTACGGACCATTGGCACAGTTGGGCAGCGCCGAGGGACAAGAGAAGCCTCGTTTTGCTCCGCTCCGCAAGGACCAGAGCATCGAAACCATCACGCTCGACGAGGTGCTCCACCTGTTTGAACTGCCGCGCGAGTTGGGCGACTACGAAGGCAAGCCCATGACGGTGGCCGAGGGCCGATATGGCCCCTATGTGAAGCACGACGGCATATTTGTGTCGGTTCCGACGTCCATCTCGCCATTTGAAATCACCGCCGAGCAGGCCATAGAACTCATTCAAGCCAAGAGGGCCAGCGAGGCACAAAAGGTGATGCGCACGTTTGACGACGAACCCGAACTGCAAGTGCTCAACGGACGGTTCGGCCCCTATATCGTGTACAAAGGCAAGAACTTTAAGATACCTCGTGGCACCGATGCTGCGTCACTCACGCTGGAGCAATGTCGCGCCATCGTGGCCGACGATGGCAACGCCTCGCGCGGACGTGCCTCCAAACGACGCAAATAACCACCAACCCCATCAGCCGTAAGCATTATGGACGAATCGCTCCTTAGTCAACTTTATCTCAAGGACACCGCGTTTCAGGACTTGATGCGTCAACGCATCTATAATGTGCTGCTGGTGGCCAACAACTACGACGCGTTCATGCTCGAGGAGGATGGACGCGTCGAAGAACAAATCTACTTTGAATATGTGTCGCTCAACTTGAGTTCGCCTCCGCGCGTGACTCATGTGAGCAACTACGACGATGCCCTGGCGGTGCTGGCGACCAAGCCCATCGACCTAATTGTCGCCATGCCCGGCGTGGACATTCCGCTCACGTTTGACTACGCGCGCCGCATCAAGCACGACTACCCCACCATCCCCATGGTGGTGCTCACCCCCTTCTCGCGAGAAGTGTCGCATCGTTTGGCCTCCGAGGACACCTCGGTGGTTGACTATGTGTTCAGTTGGCTGGGCAATATGGACCTGCTGGTGGCCATCATCAAACTCATCGAGGACAAGATGAACGCTGCCGACGACGTGAATGGCGTGGGCGTGCAACTCATCCTCATGGTAGAAGACTCCGTGCGCTTCTATTCGTCGGTGCTTCCCACGCTCTACCGCTTCATCCTCAATCAGTCGCGCCGCTTCTCTACCGAGGCGCTCAATGCTCATGAGGCTATGCTGCGCATGCGCGGTCGCCCCAAGGTGATGCTCGCGCGAGACTATGAGGAGGCGGTGGCGCTCTACGAGCAGTATGGCGAGCATGTGATGGGCGTGGTGAGCGATGTGTCGTTCATGCGCGAGGGTGTGAAGGACAAGTTGGCTGGCATCAGGTTGGCCCACTATCTGCGCGAGCGCGACCCGCACTTGCCCATCATCATTGAGTCGAGCGAGGCCGAGAACCGTATGCGCGTGCAAGACTTCGACGGTGTGTTTCTCGACAAAAACTCGAAGAAGTTGCCTGTGGACCTGGGGCACGCCATCATGGAGCGCTTCGGTTTTGGCGACTTCATCATTCGCAATCCCCAGACGGGCCACGAGATAATGCGCATCCACGACCTCAACGAGTTGCAGTACAAGATGTTTGACATCCCCGACGACTCGCTGTTCTATCACGCACGTCGCAATGACATCTCTCGATGGCTCTATTCTCGCGCGTTGTTCCCCATTGCCCAGGTCATCAAGATGCACCGTTTCCGCTCTATCGACGATGCGCCAGCAGCACGACAACTGTTCTTCGACCTTATCGTCAAGTACCGCAAGATGAAGAATCGTGGCGTGGTGGCCGAATACCGCAAGGAGCGCTTCGACAAGTACAGCAACTTTGCGCGCATCGGCCAGGGTTCGCTGGGAGGCAAGGGCCGCGGCTTGGCATTCATCGACCACATCATCAAGAACAATCCTCGGTGCGACAATTTCGACGGTGTCCCCATTGGGATTCCGCACACCGTGGTGCTGTGTACCGACATTTTCGACGAATTTATGGAAGCCAACGGCCTGTATCCGCTGGCATTGTCGGATGTGCCCGACCAGCAGATTCTCGACGCCTTCCTGCAAGCCATACTTCCCGAGCGCCTGCAAGCCGACTTCAAAGCCATCTATGACGTCATCGACGCTCCGCTGGCCGTGCGCAGTTCAAGTTTGCTCGAAGACAGTCACTATCAGCCATTTGCCGGCGTCTATGCCACCTACATGATTCCACATCTGCCCCAATGCGACCAGGCTGTGGCGTTGTTGGGACAGGCGGTGAAGGCGGTCTATGCCTCGGTGTTCTTTGCACAAAGCAAGGCCTACATGAACGCTACGGCCAATGTCATCGACCAAGAGAAGATGGCCGTCATCATTCAAGAAGTGGTGGGCCAGCCCCAAGGCGACTACTACTATCCGTCGTTCTCGGGCGTGGCACGCTCCCTCAACTACTACCCCATTGGCGACGAGCAGCCCGAGCAGGGCGTGTGCGAGTTGGCCGTGGGACTTGGAAAATACATTGTCGACGGTGGCCTGGCGCTGCGCTTCTCGCCGCAACACCCACATCACGTGCTGCAGACGAGCACGCCGCAACTCGCGATGCGTGACACGCAGCGTAACCTTTACGCCCTGACGCTGACGCCACCCCCCGAACGTGCCGAACTCACCATCGACGAGGGATTCAATCTGGCTTCACTCTCGGTACAAGACGAGGCCAAAGCCGGGCATTTGCGCTACATGGTGTCATCGTTCGATTACCGCAACGACATGATGGTCCACAACGACGAAGCGCCAGGTCGCAAGTTGGTGACCTTTGCCAATGTGCTCGACCACGGCATTTATCCGCTCGCGCCAATTGTCGACTACGTGCTGGGGCTGGGGCAGCAATATATGGGACGCGCCGTCGAGGTGGAGTTTGCCGGAAATATCGCCTCGCCACACGACATCGCCGCAGGCCGCCGCGGAGCGTTCTACCTGCTGCAAATCAGGCCCATGGTCGACCGCAAGGAAATGCTTGACGGCAACGTCATCGATGCCAACCCCGAGCAGATGATAGTGCGCACCACCAAAGCGCTGGGCCACGGCATGATGACCGACCTGCGCCATGTGGTGATTGTGGACCCGCAAGCATTTTCTTTTGCAAATAATTCGCTCATTGCCGAGGAAATTGCAAGAATAAATTGTAACTTTGTGGCACGCGATGAGAATTACATCTTGGTGGGGCCAGGTCGTTGGGGTTCGGCCGATGAGGCGTTGGGCATTCCCGTGAAGTGGTCTTCAATCTCGGCGGCGAGGATTATCGTGGAAGTGGCGCTGCAGGGCATGAGCATAGAGCCCAGCCAGGGCACGCACTTCTTCCAGAACCTCACCTCGTTTGGAGTGGGATATTTCACCGTGAGCAATGCCGACGATGGCAGTTTTTGCGACATGGACTTCCTCAACTCGTGCGCGGTGGCCCACCAGGGACAGTTCGTCAAGGTGATTAGGTTCGAAGAGCCGTTGCAGGTGGCCATGAATGGCCAGACGGGACTTGGCGTGATTCTCAAACCGCAATAGTGCGGTCGCCATGTGTATTCATAACAATAAGGGCAGAAGTCAATATGGGATTCTTCAACAAGATAAAGCGTGCGTTGGGATTTACTCCCGATGGCGAGGACGTGGACGAACTCGACATCTATGAGATGTCGAATCACACGCCCTACGAGAACCCGTTTGCCCGCCGCACCGAGGACAAGCAGGTGGAGACAGCGGCCAGCGATGCTGCGCCTGAAAAACCTGCCCCCGTCGCTCCTCAGGCTATCGAGGACGCCCCCATCGAGCCCCCCGTTGCCGAAGTGCCATCGAAACAGCCCGCCGCACAACAACCAAAACAACCACAACCGGCAACGGCTGCCACCACCGACAGCGAACTCATGACCCAACTCAAGGGGTTGCTCGATACCTATCGGGCCGAGGCTCAGCAGCCGTCAATCCTCGAAGAGCAACTGAACACTGTGCGCCAACGATTGGCCGAGAGCGAGGACGGACGAAGGGCAGCACAGTCCCGAGCCAACGACCTGTCGGTGCAGAACTCACAACTCACCACGCGCGTCGAGCAACTCACGCTCGACAAGACCTCGCTCGAGGAGAAAATTGCGCGCAACGAGCAGTTGGTGAACAGCAGCGAGCAAATGCTGCAACAACTCACCGAAGCGCAAGAAAAACTGGAGGCAATGGAGGCATTGCGCACACAGGTGGAGCAACTCACCGAGGCATCACGGCTGCGCGACGAGGCCGATGAAGAGCGGCAACGTCAGCAAGACCTGCGCGACCGCCAACAGGCCGACGAGCAACGCTTGCTGCAACAAAAGTTGGAACTGGCCACGCAACAAATAGCCGACCTCGAACAACAACTTGAAGAGACCCGCCGGCAGTCGCAATCTAAAGCCGAGGCACACACACGGCGAGATGTGGAAACGGCCAACCACATCGACCGCATGAAACACCAACTCGCGGCAGCCTCGGCCACCATCGAGCAACTCAAAGAGCAACTCGATGCGACCACCAAATCGGGCAACGATTCACTCAACGACTTGCTTCGTGTGACCGATGAACGCGATGCGCTTAGCGCACAACTTCGCCAACTCAAGACGTCGCACAACGCCGTCGTGACCGAGCGTGACGCTTTGGCAGCACAGCAGCAAACGCTCCAAAAGGAGCGCGACGCCGCCGTGGCACGTCGCGACGTGCTGCAAAACGACCACATGGCGCTCAACCAGCGTTTGCGCGATGTGCTGGCAGCACGCGACGCACTCAACGCCCAACTCGACAAAGCAATCGCCGAGCGCGACGCGGCACGCGTAGAGCGCGATGCGGCCCTTGCCGAGCGCGACGATGCGCGGGCAGCCCTCACCATGTCGCGCGCACAGGCTCAGCAACAGCCGCCGCAAGCCCAGGCCACCACACAACAAGTCGAGCCGAAACCTCACAAGAAGCGCGGTCGCAAGCCCAAGTCGGCCCAGCAACCCCTTGTTGAGCCCATCGTGCCCATCGCTGCGCCAGAGCCGACGCCTGCTGTCACGACACCATTCGTGCCCGAGGAACCCATCGAGCACAGCGCCGCTCCAGTTGTGATGGAACCCATTGACATTCCAGAACCCGAACCGGAGCCCGTCGTTCATGTCGCTCCCGAGCCTATTGTGACCCCACCGGCACCTGCTGCGACACCACGCCCCATCGAGGAACTGACGTTCCACTTTGTGCCCGAGCCCAAGTTGCCCGAGCCCGAGCCGCAAGTGACCGAGGACAACAGCGCCGGGCCGTCGCTCGACGACATCGACGACATCGATTGGCTGCTGCCGTCGGAACCCGCCACCGAGTTGCCGGAACCGGAGCCGGAACCAGAGCAAGTGGCACCCGCCCCCGACCCGCGCCAACTCTCACTCTTTTGATGCAACAAAAAAGCCACCTCTAGGCGGCACGAACACCATGGAGAGGGCTTGCTGTACCCATTCGGCAGCAAGACGCAATTTGCCATTTCAGTAATTAGTTCGTATCTTTGCGCTACGAGTTGTCGTTTCATCGACAATGATTTTCCTATCATATCATTACGACATGACATACAAGCACAAGGTACAATATTACGAAACCGACAAGCAAGGTGTCACGCACCACTCCAACTATATCCGCATCATGGAGGAGGCACGCATCGACGCCATGGAGCAGATGGGATTTGGTTATGAGCGGATGGAAGCCGCCGGCATCGTCTCGCCCATCATGGACGTGACCTGCAACTACAAGCGCCCGACGACCTTTGCCGACATCATCGAGGTGGAACTCTCGGTGGCCGAGTTGAGCAAACTCAAGGCAAAGTTTGCCTACAAGATGACTTGTCGAGGCCAGGTGGTTTGCCTGGCCACCTCGCTGCATTGCTTCCTTGACGAGAATGGCCGCCCCGTGGCGATTGAAGACCGCTTTCCGGCGTTCTATGAAGAGTTGTTGAAACTTCGTGACAATTCACTATGATGAACATTGAGCAAGTGCGCGACTATGTGCTGTCGCTCTACGGTGTAACCGAGGACCAGGCATTCGGCGAGGACATTGTCAACTTCCGTCTGGAAGGCAAAATCTTCGTGTGCCTCTGGCTGGGCGGCGGCAAACACGATATGAAGGAGTCCCCCGGCCCGCGACTGGCGCTTAAACTGTTGCCCGAACGGAACGAGGAGTTGCGCGCACAATTCTCGGCCGTGCAGCCCGCCTGGCACTGGAACAAGAAACACTGGAGCGACGTGTATTTCCAGCAAGTGGAGACGGCGCATGTGCAAGCCTGGATTCAAGAGTCCTATCGGCTCGTGGCGTCGAAGTTACCCAAAGCGCTCCGACAGCAATACCTAGAGGCGCCTGTGCTGCACACAAAATGGTTCCACGAACTGACCACCGACGAACTTTACGAACTCCTGAAGGCGCGTAGCGAGGTTTTCGTGGTAGAGCAAAACTGCGTCTATCAGGACCTCGACGGTGACGACCAGAAATCCTTGCACCTGTGGCTCACCGCGGGCGACAGAGTCGTTGCCGTGGCGCGGGTGTGTCCTGCAGGAACGCACCTGAAAGAAGTCTCGATAGGCCGAGTACTCACCACCGAACGCGGCAAAGGATATGGCCGACAGATGATGCTGTGCGCCATTGATGCGGCGGTAGAACACTTCGGCGCAAAGCGCATAGAGATAGAAGCACAACAATATGCCAAAGCGTTTTATGAAAGTGTGGGCTTCGAGCAATCGTCCGACACTTTCATGCTCGATGGCATCATGCACATAAAAATGATTTGGACAAAACGATGAAAAGGATTGTGATTATAGATGGCGGTCCGCGAGTGAATTTTAACACCGCCAGCATGTTACAGAAATTTGCCGAGGGCGCGTGCTCGGTGAGTAGCGAGATTGACGTGAATATGGTGCGCCTTTATAGCCTCGCCTACAAGGGTTGTTGGTCGTGTATGGTGTGCAAACTCAAGGACAAGGCCTCCAACGTGTGCAAGTTCAAGGATGCGTTGACGCCTGTCTTGGAAGATATTGCCGAGGCCGACGGCTTGGTGTTGGGCTCACCCATATACTTTGGCGACGTGACGGGCCAGATGCGCGCATTCCTGGAACGCCTGGCCTTCCCCTGGTTGTCCTACAACGACTATAGCCTCACCGCCCCCAAGAAGATTCCCGTGGTGCTGGTGGAAACCATGAATGGCACACCCGAGCGAAACAACAGCCAGGGATATGGTTCGATGGAATATTGCATCGCGACGGCTCTGGGCGAGCCTGAGCGGCTGGTGGCCTACAACACCTATCAGGTGAAGAACTACGACCGCTTTGAACTCGCCGGTTTCTCCGAGGAGGCCAAACGGAAATATCGCGACGAACACTGGGAAGCCGACTTGCAACGCGCCTTTGATGCCGGAAAGCGCATGGCCGAGCGCATTCTCGCCCAATAGCACTGAGCCATCGATGACATGAACAGGATGGCCCAGGTCTTCCACAGGATAAAGAAATGGCTTCAGTCGCTGTCGTTCAGGACTGGAGTCATCGTCTTGCTGTGCTGCATACCGCTCTATGCCTTGTCGTTCGCACAGATGATGCTGCCCATCAGCACTACCGCCAAAGGGGTTCTCTGGGCCATCCTGTTCGGACTTGCCAAGACTTGCCAGTATGGAGGCCTGACCATCCTGGGCGTAGAGGGCTTTAAACGCCTCAAAAAGAAACTAAAACTGAAAAGCAGTGACAATTAACATCACCAACTCATGACAAAACGAGAATACATGCAAGCCAACAAAGATTGGCTCGTGGCCAAAGCCCAGGAGGAAGGGGTGATGGCGCTCCCCAAAGGCATCTATTACAAGGTGTTGAGCCTGGGCGACCAGGACAGTGCGCAGCCCACCGCGCGCAACATCATCACCGCCCATTACACCGGCAAGACCATCGACGGCAAGCAATTCGACAGCAGCCGGGGAGGGGCACCGCTGGCTTGTCGATTGCGCGACTTGATAGAGGGCTGGATTATCGCCATGCAGCACATGCACATTGGCGACAAGTGGGAAATCTACATCCCTGCCGAGATGGGATATGGCAAATTCTCGCAACCTGGCATCCCGGGGGGCTCAACACTCAT
>CACWKM010000067.1 GCA_902761475.1 uncultured Bacteroidales bacterium | reverse complement strand
CGCGAGGTGGACACCTCCCTCCAGTGGGAAGAAGTCGGCAAGGTCCTGCAGGTGAGCGATGGTGTAGTCCGCCTGTACGGGCTTACGCATGCCGAGGCGGGAGAACTGCTCGATTGCGGCAACGGGGTCATGGCTGTGGTGATGAACCTGGAAGAGGACAACGTAGGCGCTGTCTTGCTGGGTCCGACCGACCTGGTCAAGGAGGGCATGACGGTGCGCCGTACCGGCCGCATCGCCTCCATCGACGTGAGCGAACAGATGCTCGGCCGCGTGGTGGATCCGCTCGGCAATCCGCTGGACGGACTCGGCCCCATCGAGGGTGAGAAAACGCAGATGCACCTGGAGCGCAAGGCCCCGGGCGTCATTTTCCGCCAGCCCGTGAACGAACCCCTTCAAACGGGTATCAAAGCCATCGACGCGATGATTCCCATCGGGCGCGGCCAGCGCGAACTGATTATCGGCGACCGCCAGACGGGAAAGACCGCCATCGCGATTGATACCATTATCAACCAGCGGGAGGGATTCCTGGCCGGCCAACCGGTCTATTGCATCTATGTGGCGGTGGGACAGAAAGGTTCCACGGTGGCGAACATCGTGGAGACCCTGCGCGCCAAGGGTGCGATGGACTACACGGTGGTGGTGGCTGCAACGGCCGCCGATCCCGCGGCCATGCAGTATTACGCTCCCTTTGCCGGGGCCGCCATCGGCGAATATTTCCGTGACACGGGACGTGCCGCCCTGGTGGTCTATGACGACCTTTCGAAGCAGGCGGTGGCCTATCGGGAAGTGTCCCTGATTTTGAAGCGTCCTTCCGGCCGCGAGGCCTATCCGGGCGATGTTTTCTACCTGCATTCCCGCCTGCTGGAACGGGCTGCGAAAATCATCGGCCAGCAGGAAGTGGCCGAGCAGATGAACGACCTCCCGGATTCGCTGAAGGGAAAAGTCCGTGCGGGAGGTTCGCTGACCGCCCTTCCCATCATCGAGACGCAGGCGGGTGACGTATCGGCCTACATCCCCACCAACGTGATTTCGATTACCGACGGACAGATTTATCTGGAAACCGCATTGTTCAACGCCGGAATTCGTCCCGCGGTGAACGTGGGTATCTCGGTGAGTCGTGTGGGTGGTAACGCGCAAATCAAGTGCATGAAGAAGGTGGCTGGTACGCTCAAGATTGCCCAGGCACAGTATCGTGAACTTGAGGCCTTCACCAAGTTCGGTGGCGACATCGACGCTGTGACGGCGCGCACCATCGACACTGGCCGCAAGAACGAGCGACTCCTGGTGCAACCTCAGTACGAGCCCATGGCCGTCGAGGAACAGGTGGCCATCATCTACTGCGGTGTGAACGGACTGCTCCAGAACGTGCCCCTCGACCAGGTGGCCGACTTTGAGAAACTCTTCATCCAATATCTCCGCGCCAAGCATCAGACCGACGTGCTCGACGTGCTGCGCACGGGAAAAATCGACGACGACATGATGGCAAAACTCAAGAGTGCCGCCGCCGAAATCGCTGGAAAGTATGCCAACTAATTGGTTGGTCAGTAGTTTATGAGTTAGAATTATTAGATTATGCAGAGATTGGAAATTAGATGCCCGTTGATGGCTTCTAAATGTGGTGTCTGGTTTCTAATCTCTCTACAATCTAAATCTTATAATTATGTCAACACTCCGTGAATTGAAGAGCCGCATTGGCTCGGTGTCGTCGACGCAGAAGACGACCAGCGCCATGAAGATGATATCGAGCGCCAAGATGCGTAAGGCGACGTGGCAGTTGCAACGTCTCAACCCTTATCGCAAGATGGTGCAGCATGTCATCAGCCACTTGTTGGTTACCGACCAGGAGTTCAACTCTCCGCTCATCGCCACGCGCGAGTTGCAGCGGGTGGCCCTCGTGGTGTTTGGTAGCGACGATGGCTTGTGCGGTGCTTTCAATATCAATATTTTCAAGCAGTTGCTGGCCACTATCGCCGAGTATCGTCGCGAGTATGGCGACAAACTCGACATCACCGTGGTGCCCGTGGGCAAGAAACTCACCAAGGCGTCGCTCAAGATTGCGGGTCCCGACCTGCAAGTGGAGCCGGTGGACTACGTGAACACGCGCAGCGACAGCGAGCAACTGCACCGTTTTGCCACGATGTTGTGCGACCGCTTCTTGAGCAAGGAGTTCGACCGCGTGGAAATGCTCTATATGCATTTCATCACCACGAGTCGCCAGCGTTTCACGCGCGACCAACTGTTGCCGGTGAGTTACCAGAAACTCGCCGACGCGATGGACGCCCGTGCCGCCAACAGCCCTTGCTTGTTTGAGCCCGACGCGGCAACCCTCTTCGAGACCGTGCTGCCGCTGCACATCAGGTCGATGATGCAAGACGTGTTCACGCAGAGTGCCGCCAGCGAGCAGAGCGCCAGGGTCATGGCCATGCAGACGGCAAGCGACAACGCCAAGGAGTTGCTCGACGAACTGAATCTCGAGTACAACAAACTGCGTCAGCAGAGCATCACCACCGAGTTGCTCGACATCATTGGTGGTCAGGTAAAACGATAGAATAATGTGCCACTCACAACGGCAGGCACATCGATAAAACAACAAAATAGAAGAACGGCTATGGGCCTTGCGCCCAGGTAGCCACAGGTCGAAAAGGAAACATGAGCATTAAAGAATATTTCAGTTCCATCTTCACAGGCGTTGGTAGCCTGTTGAAGGGAATGGCGGTTACCGGTCGCGAACTCGTTACTCGCAAGGTGACGGAGCAGTATCCCGAAAATCGCGCCACGTTGCAGATTCCGGAACGCTTTCGCGGCACGCTGCAATTTGTCTACGACGAGGAGGGCCGTCATCGCTGCATAGCGTGTGGCTCTTGCGAGCGTGCGTGCCCCAATGGCACCATCACGGTGACCAAGCGCATGGTCGAGATGCCCGACGGCAAGAAGAAGATGAAACTCGACAAGTACATCTATGACTTGGGCAGTTGCACCTTCTGCGACCAGTGCGTGCAGGCATGTCCCACCGCCGCTATCGAGTTCAGTAACGACTTTGAGCAGGCCGTGTTCCGTCGCGAGGCGCTTGTCAAGCAACTCAACGACCGTCCTGAGCATCCCGACTCACCTGTGCCCCTGGCCAAGCCCGCTGCTGCCGCTAAGCCGGCCGGCCGCTGCTGCCGAACCGGCTGCCAAGCCAACCGCTGCTGCCGAACCGGCTGCAGCCGATGCCCCCAAGCCCGTTGCTGCCCCCAAGCCGCAACAAGACGAGGCTCCTAAACAAGAAAACAACGAAAACAAAGAATAAATGGAATCAGTAGGAAATCTCATCGTCTACGCAGTGATTGCCATCGCAATCATCGTGTTCTCGGTTCTCACGGTCACCACGCGCAAGATTTTGCGCTCGGCCACCTATCTGCTGTTCGTGCTGTTTGCCACGGCAGGCATCTATTTCCAACTCGATTATGAGTTTCTGGGTGCCGTGCAAATCGCCGTCTATGCGGGTGGCATCTTGGTGCTGTTCGTGTTTGCCATCATGCTCACGCATCAGCCTGGCCGTGACGCTCAGTTGCTGGAATCTCGTCGCCGCTGGCTCGGCATTCTTGCAGCCGTGTTGGGCGTGGCCGTGTGTGCCTATGCCCTGTTTAGCCACAGTGCCATGTGCGCCGCCACATTGGGTCAAATTCCCGATTTTGACATCGCGCAGTTGGGCCATTGGCTCTTGAGTACCGATAAGTATGGCTATCTGCTGCCCTTTGAGGCCATCAGCATCTTGTTGCTGGCGTGCATCATCGGCGGCGTGGTCATTGCGCGTCGACGTTAACAACACCACACTCACAAAGCAGACACAGTTATGAATCTCAACATTCTCATGTATCTCATTCCCAGCCTCATTATGTTTGGCTGCGGGGTCTATGGTTTCATCACTCGCAAAAACATGATAGCCATCATGATTTCGCTGGAACTGATGCTCAATGCCGTGGACATTAACTTTGTGGTGTTCAACCGCTTCTTGTTCCCGGGGCAGATGGAGGGCATGTTCTTCACGCTCTTTGCCATCGCCATTGCCGCTGCCGAAACCGCGCTGGCGCTCGCCATCATCATCAACGTGTTCCGCGCAATGCGTAATGTGGACATCACCGACATCAATCGCTTGAAATTCTAATATTTATTATGCCATTCGAATATACAATAGCAGTTGTAGCAATCCCCCTGTTCATGTTCCTGTTTTTGGGACTCGGGGGAACGCAGATGGGGCGCAAAATCACCGGTGTGCTGGGCGTGATAGGCATGCTCGTGACCACCGTGCTGGCCTATGGCGTGGCGTTGACCTACTTCTTTGGCACTGGCCAGGGGCAGGTGGTCGACGGTGTGCGTCAGGCCATTACGGTGATGAATCCCGACTGGCTCTCGTTCAGTGAGAACCTGGTGGTGCGCATGGGCATTATGCTCGACCCCATTGCCGCGATGATGCTCATCGTGATTACCACCGTCTCGCTCATGGTGCACCTGTATAGTTTGGGTTACATGTGCGACCATCATGGACACCCCGAGAAGGGCTTCCAGCGTTACTACGCCTTCTTGGCGTTGTTCACCTTCTCGATGCTGGGCCTCGTGGTGGCCACCAACATTTTCCAGATTTTCATCTTCTTTGAGATGGTGGGCGTGTCGTCCTATTTGCTCATTGGCTTCTATTACAGTTCGCCGGCGGCCGTTCATGCCTCGAAGAAGGCGTTCATCGTGACCCGTCTGGCCGACCTGTTCTTCCTGATAGGAATTCTGGTGCTGAGTTACTACACGGGCACGTTCGACTTCGATAAGTTGGTGGGCAACATGGCCACCGCTCAGAGTGCCGTGGCCAGTGCCGGAGGAGCCACGTTCATGGGTTGCTCGGTGATAGCCTGGGCGTTGACGTTCATCTTCATTGGTGGCGCGGGCAAGAGTGCGATGTACCCGTTGCACATTTGGCTTCCCGATGCCATGGAGGGTCCCACTCCCGTGTCGGCCCTTATCCATGCCGCCACGATGGTGGTCGCTGGCGTGTTCCTGGTGGCGCGTCTGTTCCCGCTCTACGTCATTGAGCAGGGTGCCATGGACATCATCCTGGTCACGGGCGCATTCACCGCGTTCTATGCCGCCGCCATTGCCTGTGTGCAGAGCGACATCAAGCGTGCGCTTGCTTTCTCCACCATCTCGCAAATCGCGTTCATGATGACCTCGCTTGCCGTGAGTTCCAATCACAGCGAGTTGATTACCATCCATGGCGGTCAGGGACTGGGCTACATGGCCTCCATGTTCCACCTGTTCACCCACGCCATGTTCAAGGCCTTGCTCTTCTTGTGCGCCGGTGCCATTATCCATGCTGTTCACAGCAACGAGAACAGCGACATGCACGGTCTGCACAAGTTCATGCCCATCACGAGCATCGCCTTCTTGATTGGCTGTCTGGCCATTGCGGGCATTCCTCCCTTTGCCGGCTTCTGGAGCAAGGACGAAATCCTTGTCGCCGCCTACGAGCGCGGTCTGGGCTGGGGATTGTGGATGAGCGCTGTGGCTGGTATGACAGCATTCTACATGTTCCGCATCTATCTGCTCATCTTCTTCTGGAAGAAGCACAAGGTGCACACCGAGCATGAACCCGCCGACCAACCGTGGACCATGACGTTGCCGCTGATAATCCTTGCCACGATTAGCATTGTGGCGGGCTTTGTGCCGGCAGCCAAGATGTTCACTTGGGATGGTGCCGCGTTGCACACGCAACTCAACTGGACCGTGGCCGGCTCGAGCGTGCTCATCGCCTGTGTGGGCATCGCCTTGGCGTTTAGGCTCTACTACAAGGAGAACGACCTGCCCGCCCGCATGAAGGCCAGTGCCCATGGCCTGTGGACAGCGGCCTATCACCGCTTCTACATGGACGAACTCTACCAGTTCATCACCCACAAACTGGTGTTCGGACTGCTGAGTGTGCCCATTGCGTGGTTCGACCGCCACATCATTGATGGCACGATGAACCTCATGGCCAATGTCACCAACCAGTGCTCGTTTGCCATTCGCCGCTTGCAGAGTGGCAGCATTCAGGCTTATGTGTACATCTATCTCATTGGCGCGCTCACCGTGGCAGTCGCCACCATCGTGTGTGTGTTGATTTGAGCGTAAACTTGTTAATGAAAGAAAGACTATGATGATATTTGACAACATACTCATCTATTTCGTGATAGTGCCAGTGCTCACACTTGCTGGGCTGGCCTTGACCAACAACAAGGGCATCGCCGCCATTCGTGCGGTTGCAGTCACTGGCGCCACAGTGCTGGTGGCTCTTGCGCTCTACTTGGTGTACTTGTTCCTGCATCTGCGTGGTGCCGGCGACACGAGCGAAATGTTGCTCCAGACGTCGGTCACCTGGTATGAACCGATGAACATCAAACTCGCCCTGGGAGTGGACGGCGTGAGCGTGGTGATGATTCTTCTGTCGGCATTCATCGTCTTTGCTGGCGTGTTTGCCTCGTGGAAGATGGACCCGCTGCCCAAGCAGTTCTTCCTGTGGTTCTTCTTGCTCTCGACAGGTGTGTTTGGCTTCTTCATCTCGATAGACCTGTTCACCATGTTCATGTTCTACGAGGTGGCGCTCATTCCCATGTACCTGCTCATTGGTGTGTGGGGTAGTGGCAACAAGAACTACAGTGCCATGAAACTCACCCTCATGCTCATGGGTGGTTCGGCCTTCCTGATGTTGGGCCTCATTGGCATTTATTTCCATAGCGCGCCCGAGGGACAGCCCTTGACGATGAACCTGCTGGAAATAGCACACAACGATGCTATTCCTCACGAGTGGCAATACTATCTGTTCCCGCTCACCTTTGTGGGATTTGGCGTGTTGGGCGCCATGTTCCCGTTCCACACATGGTCGCCCGATGGTCATGCCAGTGCACCCACTGCCGTGTCGATGCTTCACGCCGGTGTGCTGATGAAGTTGGGAGGCTATGGCTGTTTCCGCATCGCCATCTATCTGATGCCCTTTGCCGCCAATGAGTTGGCATGGATATTCCTCATCCTCACAGGCATCAGCATTGTCTATGGTGCATTGAGCGCCTGTGTGCAGACCGACCTCAAGTACATCAACGCCTATTCCAGTGTGAGCCACTGCGGCATGGTGCTGTTTGCCATTTTGATGTTCAACACCACCGCCATGACGGGTGCTGTGCTGCAAATGTTGTCGCACGGCTTGATGACAGCCTTGTTCTTTGCCCTCATCGGTATGATTTATGGCCGCACGCACACGCGCGACATTCGCAAGATGGGCGGCATGATGCACATCATGCCCTATCTGGGCGTGGGCTATGTGATTGCCGGTTTGGCATCGCTGGGTCTGCCGGGCTTGAGCGGTTTCGTGGCCGAGATGACCATCTTTGTGGGCTCCTATATGCACTCCGACGTGTTCCATCGCGTGCTCACCATCGCCGCCACCACCTCGATTGTGGTGACCGCCGTGTATATCTTGCGCGTGGTGGGCAAGTTGCTCTTTGGCGAGGTGCAGGACGAGCATCACCGCTCGCTCACCGATGCCACTTGGGAGGAGCGCCTGTCCACGGCAACGCTCATCTTGAGTGTGGTGATTATAGGTTGCTTCCCCAACTTCTTTGTGAACATCATCGCCCCGAGTTTTGAACCCGTGGTGAGCGCCCTGGAGAGCGCGAGCCACATGATGGGCATGTGATGTGAGCCGCAACGTGTTGAACCTTTCATTTTTCTTTTGACAAAACGAAAACACAGATATGAATTATTCACAATTCTTAATGATGCCGCAAGAACTGGGCCTGCTGCTCGTGTTCGCACTCGTGTTCATCTACGACACGTTCATGCCGTCGCGTAGCCAGCGATTCTTGCCGTGTTTCACCGCCATCTTGTTTGCCATCTACACGGCGCTGAGTTTTGTGCCGTGCGTGGTCACCGGCATGGCATTTAGCGGCATGTTTGAGACTACTGCGGCTACATGGGTGATGAAGAACATCCTCAACGTGGGCGTGCTGCTGGTGTTGTTGCAGGCGGCCAAGTGGAGTAATGGCGAGTTTGTGAGCGTGCGTCGTGGCGAGTTCTACGAGTTGTTGCTGCTCACGCTGCTGGGCATGTTCATCATGATTTCGGCACGTCATTTCCTGCTCTTCGTCATCGGTCTGGAGACTGCCTCGTTGCCCATCGCGGCGCTGGCAGCCTTTGAGAAGAACCATTATGAGAGTCGCGAGGCGGCTGCCAAATATGTGTTCACGGCCATCTTCTCGAGTGCCATCTTCTTGTTGGGCATCTCGTTTGTCTATGGCCTCACGGGCACGCTCTACTTCAACGACATCGCTCCGCGGGTGCTTGGCGCTCCGTCGGCATTGCTCATCACGGCATTGGCCTTTGTCATCGCTGGTGTGGGCTTTAAGTTGTCGCTGGTGCCGTTCCACCTGTGGACTGCCGACGTGTATCAAGGCGCTCCCACGGCGGTGACGAGTTACCTCTCGGTCATCAGCAAGGGTGCTGCGGCATTCTCGTTCCTCATCATCTTGGTGCAGGTGTTTGGCGCGGCCTATCAGGCAGTGTGGCAGTGGATGCTCTATGCGCTCATCATTCTCACCATCACGGTGGGCAACCTGTTCGCCATCCGTCAGCGCAACCTCAAGCGCTTCTTGGCGTTCTCGTCCATCTCGCAGGCAGGCTATGTGATGCTGGGCATCATTGCCGCCAATGTGCTGGGCATGACCTCGATGATTTACTATGTGCTGGTGTACATCTTCAGCAACCTTGCCGCCTTTGGCGTGATTGCCGCCATTGAGCGCGCCACGGGTCGCGTGACCATGGACGACTACAACGGCCTGTTCAAGACCAATCCGTGGTTGTCGTTCACGATGATGCTCGCCATGTTCTCGCTGGGTGGCATTCCGCCCTTCGCCGGCTTCTTCAGCAAGTTCTTCATCTTTGTGGGAGCGTGCAAGACCGGCAGCGTGGCCATCTATGTGCTGGTGCTCATCGCATTGATAAACACCATTATCTCGCTTTACTACTATCTGCTGGTGGTCAAGGCCATGTTCATTCGTCAAGACGAGTGCGTGATTCCCACCATCAAGAGCCACTGGAGTGAGCGCTTGGGCATGATAGTGAGTGTGGCCGGCATCGTGCTCATCGGTTTGGTGAGTTGCATCTACGTGGCCTTGAACACGGCCTCGCAAGAGTCGGCACAAATCTTTATGCTTATCGACTAAGAGTAATACGCAAAAAATAGTTTTTTTTGGAGGGTGCGCCTGTCGTGAGACACGCGCACCTTTTTTGTGCAATGGCGTGTTGGCGTTGTGGAATGTTTTAACTATATTTGCAACGGTTATTATCAGCGACTTTTATCATGTATGAACCACTTGCCGAGCGTTTGCGTCCCAAGACGCTCGACGACTACATAGGGCAACGGCACCTCGTGGGCGAGGGCGCGGTGATACGCCGCATGATAGAGAGCGGCAACATCTCGTCGTTCATCTTGTGGGGTCCTCCCGGTGTGGGCAAGACCACGCTGGCTCGCATCATTGCCGAGCAGACCCAGGTGCCATTTTACACGCTGAGCGCCGTCACCAGTGGGGTGAAAGAGGTGCGCGAGGTGCTGGACCGCTGCCGTGCCGATGCGCGCAGCGTCTTCAGCAAGGGGCGGCCCATTTTGTTCATCGACGAGATACATCGCTTCAACAAGTCGCAGCAGGACTCCTTGCTCGGCGCCGTGGAGCAGGGCACTGTCACGCTCATAGGTGCCACCACCGAGAACCCGTCGTTCGAGGTCATCCGTCCGCTGCTGAGTCGCGCACAGGTCTATGTCCTCAATCCGCTCGACCGCGACGACCTGCTCCGCCTGCTCGACCATGCCCTCAAGACCGACCCCATGTTCAAGGGGCATGAGGTGCGCGTGGAGCAGACCGAGGCGTTGCTGCGTTATGCGGGTGGCGACGCGCGCAAGTTGCTCAACATCCTCGACTTGCTCATCCAGGCTGTGGCCATCCACGAGCCGCTGGTCATCAACGACGATGTGGTCACCGACAGGTTGCAGCAGAATCCGTTGGCCTTTGACAAGAATGGCGAGATGCACTACGACATCATCTCGGCTTTTATCAAGAGCATCCGCGGCAGCGACCCCGATGCTGCCGTTTATTGGCTGGCGCGCCTCATTGCCGGCGGCGAAGACCCCAAGTTCATTGCGCGCCGCCTGTGCATCCTCGCCGCCGAGGACATCGGGCTGGCAAACCCTAACGCCCTGTTGCTGGCCAACGCCACCTTCGACATCATCAACAAGATAGGTTGGCCCGAGGGTCGCATCCCGCTGAGCGAGTGCGCCATCTACCTGGCGGCGTCGCCCAAGAGCAACAGCGCCTATCTGGCCATTGGTGCCGCCCAGGCGTTGGTGGAGCAAACCGGCAATGCCCCCGTGCCACTGCACCTGCGCAACGCGCCCACCAAACTCATGAAGGAATTGGGCTATGGCGAGGATTACCGCTATGCCCACGACTACCCCGGCCATTTTGTGCGCCAGGAATACATGCCCGCCGAACTTCATCACCCCACGCTGTGGCAGCCTCAGGACAACCCCGCCGAGGCCAAACTCGCTGCTCGGCAACAAGCCTTGTGGGGAAAGAAGGACGATTAACCATCAAAGTGCCCTTGTGGCCTCCCAAAATAGCAATGCGCTCAACTGACGAAATAACGCGGCGTTTTTTCGAACTCCACCGATGGGAAAACGCTCTGGACACGGGTGTCGCCAAGGGCATCAGCCGGGGCCTGCTGCGTGAACTCGGCAAGCCCGACACGCGCATTGCACTGTATAGCGCCATCAAGGAGCGACGCTATGAAATCTCGCCCCCGCGCACCGCGATGATACCCAAGGACACCCGCGGCGAGTACCGTACGGTCTATATCAATGCCCCCGCCGACCGTGTGATTTTGGGTATTGCCAACGACCTGCTTTTCGACCTCACGCCCGACATGATACACCCGTCGTGCAAGTCCTATCGGGCGGGCATTGGCTGCGGCATGGTGGTGAAGGAGGTGTCGCGCCGCATCGCTGCGATGGCTGCGTGCGGTGGCGTCATGGGCTGGAAAAGCGACTTGGCGAAGTATTTCGATTCGGTCGCCATCGAGCACATCGACCGCGCCTTCGACATGGTGGAGGACCGCATGGGCAAGTCGGCCGTCATCGACATGATTCGCAAGTATTACCACGACGACACCTATGTGACCCCGACTGGCGAACTTGCCCACAAGTACATGTCGCTGCGTCAGGGGTGCGCCGTCTCGTCGTGGCTGTCCAATGTGCTACTGCGCGACCTCGACGCGCGTCTGTCGAGCCTGGACGGCTATTACGTGCGCTACTGCGACGACATGCTCTTCGTGGGGCGCGACAGCGAGGTAGCCATGCAGGTGCTCACCGAGGAGCTAGGCAAAATGGGCTTGCGGCTCAATCCCGGCAAGATAGAGCAGTTGCTGCCCGACCGGTGGTTCTGTTTCTTGGGCTTTTCCATCAAGGGGCGCATGATTTCGTTGTCGGAGCGCCGCGTGAAGCGCTTCCAGCAGACGATAGACCGCTTGACGCAGCGCGCCAAAGACATGCCGCATGCCACCTCCCGCGTGAACCGTTTCCTCTACAAGGGCAACGGCGAATACAGTTGGGCCACCCAGGTGCTGCCCGTGGTGAATGTGCCCCAGGATCTCGCTGTGCTCAACGCCTATGCGATGGATGCCATCCGCGCTGTCCAGTCGGGTAAGCGCCGCTTGGGCGGGCTGGGCTACGACAAGGGTGGAGAGATAGGGTGCATCGTGCGCGGACGGGGCAGGAATGTGGCGGCCAATCGGGCCAAAACGCCCGAGATGCTCGACCGATACCGCTCGCTCAACTGCATGAGCAAAGCCATGAAGACGTCGAGGGCGGCCTATGATACGCTGGTGAGACAAATGTAGTGAACAAACAAAAGCCGCGCACACGGCTTCATGGGATGTGGAGAGCGCATTCATCAAGGAAATCAAGTTTCCTTGAATCAACACACTAAAGACATGTGCCGAACTCTTGGCATCCCATTTTTTCAAGAAGATGAACGACAACGACATATATACCATCGCGATGCGTGCTGCCGAAGACGGTGCTTCGGTCACTGTGTCGTTGTCGCAGCACTGGCTGAAGATTGATGGCGGCGCGCTGATTGCCGACGGCTGCTGGCAGGGCGAGTTGGGCGTGCCCGTCGTCGATGAGTCGGCGGCGCTGGCCATGATTGAGGACGCCTATGCCGCCTATGAGTGCAGCGTGCCCGAGGGCGGCAACGATGCGAGCCGATGGTTCTATGCGCGCCCTGCCGACGACCTGAGCGACATGGAACTGGCCACGGGGATGGACCGGCCGGTGGCGCGGTGCCGACTGGAGGTGCTGACGCTCATGCTCATCCTGAACCGCTCGCTGCGCAAGGACGGACAGCAAATGAAAGGGAAGTGGTTTTGGCAAAGCGAAAACCACCCCCGACTGGTGATTTTGACAGAATGGATAAAATATTAACCAAAAAATTTTAAGTATTATGGCTTTAGAAAACATTGTGAAGGTGATTCTCTCGAAACTGTTCGGTGGCAAATCGACATCGGCCAGCGAGATGATTAAAGGTGTGATTAACGATGCCGTCAACCCCGACCAGCATCGTCAACCCGCTGCCCCCCAACAACCGT
>CACWKM010000066.1 GCA_902761475.1 uncultured Bacteroidales bacterium | reverse complement strand
CCACTGCTGGTGGTGTGAACGTGCATCCCGCCAAGGGCGAAAAACTGGAGTGCTTGGGACAGAGCGGCAAGTTCTATCAGGTGAAGTACAAGGGCAAAATCGTCTACATCGCTAAGCAGTTTGCTCAGCCTGTGGGCGCCGCCAAGCCTGCCGCTAAGCCCGCCGTTAAGCCCGCCGCCAAAGGTCAGCAATATGTCGTGGTTACAGGCACCAACGTGCGCCTGCGCAAAGCACCCTCGCTGCAAGGGGCCATCTACACCGTGAATGGCAAGACAGTGTATCCCGCCAAGGGAGAACGCATCAAACTCATGGGCGAGGAAGGCGGTTTCTACAAGGTGAACTATCAGGGCAGTTACCTTTACATCTCTAAGGACTTTGCCCGTCCCGAGTGACGACCGCATTTTGCGACAAATTCGGCTGTCCACATTATCGGCAAGTTGACGCTTGAATGTAGGCAACCTGAAAAAATGAGGGTGAGCATAACTTCGGTTATGGCTCACCCTCTGTTTTTTTGTTGCGCTGTCTCATGTAGGGACGTGCCGTGGCACGTCCAGTTGCGGTGACGATGGGAACCGCGGCAGATGAGTGCGTAATTGTCCCTCTACGAGGCACGCTTTGGTGTGGCGGTGCCGCGTCCCCAGGTTTCGTCCCTCTACGAGGCACTCACCTGGGGTTTTATTCACTTGCGGCTCTTCGAGCCACTTGCGCCTTCGGCGCTGGCGATGAGGGCGTTGTCGCGGACATACCACGGCATGTCCCTACACAGAGCAGTGTAATCCCCACGCAAAACGAACAACGAATTACGCGGATTTTACGAATTTATGTGAGGCCGGTTTCGTGAGAAATCCAGTTAATCCGCGTAATCCGTGAAATTCGTTGTTTTAAATTGCCACAACGATGCAATCCCCACCTCAAACTGTGGGAACGTGCCGTGGCCGTGTGCTTACTCTGCCGCCATGAACTCTTCCACGTCGGCGGGGTGATAGGGGATGCGCTCCGCACCCAGGAATCGGCAGCCATCGGCAGTGATGAGCAGGTCGTCCTCGATGCGGATGCCGCCAAAGTCCTTGTACGTTTCCAGCAGGTCGAAATTCAAGAACTCGGCGCAATGTCCGCTGCTGCGCCAGTCGTCGATGAGGGCGGGAATGAAGTAGATGCCCGGCTCGTCGGTTACGACAAATCCCTCTTGGAGGCGTCGGCCCATGCGCAGGCAGTTGGTGCCGAACTGGTCGAGGATGGGGCGCGTTTCCTCGTCGAAGCCCACATAGATTTGGTCCAGGCCCTCCATGTCGTGCACGTCCATGCCCAGCATGTGTCCCAGCCCGTGGGGCAAGAACATGGCGTGAGCGCCTGCCGCCACGGCTTCGTCCACGTCGCCGCGCATGAGACCCAGTTCCTTGAGGCGCTCGGTCATGCGGCGGCACACGGCAAAGTGCACGTCCATATATTTCACGCCGGGGCGCGCCACGTCGAGTACCAGGTCGTGGCACTCCTCCACGATGCGGTAGATGTCGAGTTGTCGCTGCGTGTACTTGCCGCTCACCGGCATGGTGCGCGTGTGGTCGCTGCAGTAGTTGTTCACCGTCTCGGCGCCAGCGTCGCACAGTGCCAGTCGTCCAGCCTCCAGCGTGGCGAGCGACGGGTTGCCGTGCATGATTTCGCCGTGCTGCGAGAAGATGGTGGCGAAACTCACTTGTGCGCCATAACTGTGGGCGATGCCATCGACTTGTCCGCCAATGTATTTCTCGGTCACGCCGGGCTTGATGAGCCGCATGGCTGTGGTGTGCATTTTGTAGCCTATGGCCACTGCGCGCTCCATCTCTTCAATTTCTTGCGGCTCCTTGGCGCTGCGCATGGTAATCACCGCCATGCGCAAGGCGTGCGAGCAGGCTTGGCGCTGCTGCGACGGATGGATGCCCAGCAGGTCCATGAGTTGAATCATTGTGTCGTGGCGGTAGGGCGGCAGGAAATGCACTTGGTGCCCTGCGGCGCGCGCCTGCTGGCACAGGGTGGCAAGTTCCTTCATGGGCGCCGAGTGGGCCACACCCACCTGCTGCGCCATGTCGTGAACGCTATCCACCGAGCCATACCACACGATGTCCTCGATGTCGATGTCGTCGCCATAGAGCGTCTCGGTGCCGTTGTCCACGTCGATGACGCCCACCAGCCCGTCGCGCTGCTGACCAAAGTAGTACAGGAATGTAGAGTCCTGACGGAAAGGATAATAGGCGTTGGCGGGATAGTTGCACGGGGCCTCGTTGTTGCCCATGAGCATGATGATGCCGCTGCCTACAAGTTCCTTGAGGCGAGCGCGGCGTCGCACATAAGTTTCGGTACTAAACATGATTGTTCTGTTTTTTTTGAGAGTAATGATTAGTGCAAAATTACACGAAAAAATCCACACCCCCAAGCCCGTGAAGAAAAAACGAGCACGCCGCGTTGCACGTGCGATGAGAATGATGTAACAATTGATTCGGGAAATGAACCAGGTCGGCCATGATGTGTGGCCGTCCTGGTTTGTGATGCCGCGAATGACGGTTGTCGTTACTTGATGTTGAGCAGTTCCTCGGGGGTGATGTCGATGATTGCGCTCTTGTCGTCGGTGGTGGTGCTCTTGATGAAGAAATCGAGTGAATGGCCGGTAGAGCCAATCAGGTGCAGAAACTCTGTCATGTCGTCATCGCCGCTAATCTCATTCAAAATTGCTGTTTTGAATGTCTTGGGCATGAGTTTGATGGCGTCGATAGTCTCATCGTCCATGTTCATGGCGAACACCACAGTGTTGTATTCATCGTCAATCCAGATGCCGCTGATGGGAGATTCGGGGTCCTCCTTCATGACGTTGTTCATGATTTCCACATAGGCGGTCAACTTCAAGTTGGGGTCATTGCTATCGAGCAATTTTTCCAGGCTCTTTTCGGTGTCGTCGGGGGCAGCCACTGGCGAAGCCTTGGCGGTTGAGGTCAGCGACATGGTGAGCAGAGCCATGATGGCAAGGCATAATTTCTTCATAGTCGTGTGGAATAATTGGTTATTAAGTGATGTGTTTGTTTTCAATACGTTTCATTAGACAAAGGTAATACATTTATCGTTTAATCACAAATTTTCGTTTTTTGCATGATGTCGGCAAGCGAAATAAAACCGCCCCACATTTCATGCAATCGCCAAAAAACATGTATCTTTGCTGCAACTAACCAATGCCTTATTCACGATGAAACTCCGCATCTCCCTCATTCTGGTGGCCCTGCTTGTGGGCCTCATGGGCTTTGCTCAGGTCCATAGCGACACGCTCACCGTCATGACGTTCAACCTCCATGCGGGCCGCGATGCTAGCCTGGAGCAGATTGGGTTGTTTATCAAGCAATATCACCCCGATTTTGTCGCGCTTCAAGAGGTGGACCAGAACACGCATCGCGCCAACTGCCCCGAACAGAACAACCGCGATTTCATCACCGAATTGGCCTACTATAGCGGCATGCAGGGGCTTTTTGGTCCCACTATCAAGTTCAGCGGCGGCCATTACGGCATAGGGTTGCTCAGCCGCCACCAGTTTGTCGCTGTGCGCAACCTCAAACTCCCCAATCCGAACCCCAAGATGGAGCAACGCGGTGTGCTTGAGGGCACGTTTGTGCTGCCCGACGGCGACACCATTGTGATGGCATGCACGCATTTCGAGGCTTTCGACAGCGTGTGCCGAGCCGCGCAGACACAGTTTGTGGAGCGTCACTTCGCTCATGCGACACACCCCACCATCCTGGCTGGCGACTTCAATGCGCCACCCAGCGACATGGTCATCAGGCAACTCACCGCGCAATGGGCAGATTGTACGGTTGCCGACCCCACGTTCAGTACCAAAAAACCAAAAGACAAAATCGATTACATCTTCGCCCGCCCACAATCGTCCTGGCGCACCATTCGGTCGCAGGTCATTCCCGTGGTAATGAGCGACCATTTCCCCGTGATAGCCACGCTGGTGGTCACGCGGGAGTGAGGCATCACCTGAGCAGGATGCTTGTCACACGCTTCACAGCGGCTACAAAGGCGTTGACCTCGTCGAGGGTGTTGTAGACGGCAAACGAGGCGCGCACGGTGCCGGTGACGCCCAAATGCTGCATGAGCGGCTGTGCGCAGTGGTGCCCGGTGCGCACGGCAACGCCCAGTTTGTCGAGCAGCAGGCCCACGTCGTAACTCGAGGCATCGCCCACGAGAAACGAAATCACGGCTCCCTTGTCGGGCGTGGTGCCGAAGATGCGCATGCCGTCAATCTCCATCAGTCCTTGTGTGGCCGCGGTGAGCAGTTCGTGCTCATGGGCGGCGATTCGTTCCAGCCCCACTCGGTCGATGAAGTCGAGCGCGGCGCCAAAGGCGGCAATGCCCACGAAGTCGGGCGTGCCAGCCTCGAACTTGAACGGCAACTCGGCAAAGGTGGTGCGTTCCCACGTCACGTTGCCTATCATCTCGCCGCCACCTTGATAGGGCGGCATCTTCTCCAGCCAGCGCCGCTTGCCGTAGAGCACGCCCACGCCAGCAGGGCCATACATCTTGTGGCTCGACAGCGTGTAGAAGTCACAGTCGAGGTCGCGCACGTCGATGGCCATGTGCGGGGCGGCCTGAGCGCCGTCGATGAGCACGGGCACACCGTGACGGTGGGCGATGGCAATCATCTCTTTCACCGGGTTCACCGTGCCTAGCACGTTCGACACATGTGTGAGCGCCACAAAGCGTGTCGCCTCGGTGAACATGTCCTCATAGGCTTGCAGGTTGAGCGCGCCGTGTTCGTCGATGGGCACCACGCGCAGTCGCAGACGCTTGTGGCGTTGTAACAGTTGCCACGGCACGATGTTGCTGTGGTGCTCCATCACGGTGAGGATAATCTCGTCGCCGTTGTAGAGCGTGTCGCCCATTGACGACGCCACCAGGTTGATGCCCTCGGTGGTGCCTCGCGTGAACACGATTTCGTCGCTGCTCTCGGCGTTGAGCCACTGGCGCACCCGTTCGCGCGCGTTTTCCATGCGGTCGGTGGCCTCTTGCGAGATGGTGTGAACACCGCGGTGCACATTGGCCTTGTGACGGAAATACATGTAGGTGATGGCATCGACCACGCAGCGAGGCGTCTGCGACGTGGCAGCGCTGTCCAGGTATATCAGTTGGCGACCGTCGATGGTGCGGTCGAGGATGGGGAATTCGTGGCGAATGTCGTCGAGTGCGAGCATAACACAGATGAGAGAATGATGATGTTATTTCTTTTTGAGGTTACATCCGGCGCAGGTGGCGAGGTCTCCGGCGAAGCGTTTCTCGACCAGATGGCGCAGCCGGTCGCGGAGCACTTCCAAGCGCACACCGTCGATGATGTCGCTCATGAATGCTTGCATGAGCATGGTGCGCGCCAGTTCACGACCTATGCCGCGACTGCGCATGTAGAACAGGGCCTCCTCGTCGAGTTGGCCTATGGTGGTGCCGTGCGAGCACTTCACGTCGTCGGTGTAGATTTCGAGTTGTGGCTTGGTGTGCATGCGTGCCGTGCTGCTGGCGCACAGGTTGCGGTTGCCTTGGTAGGCCTCTACGCGCGGACAGTTCTCGCGCACGAGGATTTTGCCGGCAAAGGCGCCCACAGCATGGTCGTCGAGCACATACTTGAACATCTCGTCGCTCTTGCAGCGTGGCGCATTGTGGGCGATGTGCGAGAGCGTGTCCACGTGCTGCTCGCCACTGGCGATGGCCATGCCCAGCAGCGTGGTGGAGGCATTGGGGCCGTCCACCGAGATGTGATACTCGTTGCGCGTGGTGCCGTTGAGCAGGGTGATGCCGTTGACGAGCACGTTGCTGCCCTCGTGCTGACGCACATGCAGGCTCGACAGACGGTGGGTGCGCGGCGTGCTCTCCTCCATGTCGTAGTATTCGACGGTGGCACCTTCCATGGCGATGATTTCCACCACTTGCACGCTCAGATAGTCTTGCTCGGCGTGTTGGGTGTGGTCGCACACCAGCACCTGCACATGACTGCCGGGCTCGGCCACTATCAGTGTGCGGCGCACGGCCATGACGGGTGCGGCGGCGTTGAAGATGTTGACCACTTGTAGGGGGCGGTGCGTGACCTTGCCGGCTGGGGCGTGCACAAGCAGGCCGTCTTGTGCCAGCAAGGTGTTGAGCGCCACGATGGGGCGTTGTAGCGTGGCCACACTGCCATAATGCTCGGCGAGCAATTGCTCGGGAGCCTGTGCCAGCGAGGTCACCAGCACCTCGTCGTCGGCATGGGCGGGGCGGCTGGCATGGAACGTGTCGCCCACGATGGTGTAGAGCCGCGTGCTCAGGTTGGGCACGGTGCAGCCGTGGTCCACGTCATGACCGGCAAACTCAAGGCGGTTGATGTTCACGCCATAGTCGGGCGCCAGCACGGCCTCGAGGTCGAAGGCCTCGTAGTCTTCCTGCCCTTTGCGGGGCAGTGGCGTGGCTTCGAGGGACTGGAGTGCGGCGGGGCGCAGCGCGTTGAGGGCCGCAGGCGAGTGGCCGAGGATGGTGGCTCGCTGGGCGCGATACAACTCCAGATATTGTGTCAGTGCGTTGCTCATGCTGCGGTCAATGCTGGTTGTCAACTTGTTCCTTAATCCAATCGTAGCCTTTCTCTTCCAGTTCGAGTGCCAGTTCTGGCCCGGCGCTCATCACGATGCGTCCCTTGTAGAGCACGTGCACGAAGTCGGGCTTGATGTAGTCGAGCAGGCGCTGGTAGTGGGTGATGACAATGGTGGCGTTGTTGTCGCTCTTGAGGCGGTTCACGCCGTTGGCCACCACGCGCAGGGCGTCGATGTCGAGGCCGCTGTCGGTCTCGTCGAGGATGCTCAGCCGCGGCTCGAGCATGGCCATCTGGAAAATCTCGTTGCGCTTTTTCTCGCCGCCACTGAATCCCTCGTTCACCGAGCGCGACGCGAGTTTGTTGTCCAACTCCACGATGGCGCGGCGCTCGCGCATGAGTTTCAGGAAGTCGCTGGCGCTGAGTGGCTCCATGCCGTGATATTTGCGCTTCTCGTTGATGGCGGCGCGCATGAAGTTCACCATCGACACGCCCGGAATCTCCACGGGATACTGGAAACTCAGGAACAACCCTTCGTGGGCGCGGTCTTCGGGCGACAGTGCCAGCAGGTCTTTGCCGTTGAAGGTCACGCGGCCTCCGGTCACGGTGTAGGCAGGATTGCCGGTGAGCACTGCGCTGAGCGTGCTCTTGCCGCTGCCGTTGGGACCCATAATGGCATGTACCTCACCCGGATGAACGGTGAGGTTCACCCCTTTCAATATCTCTTTGCCCTCTATCGAGGCGTGTAGGTCTTCGATGCGTAACATTTATTCAATTATGAACTTAATCAATTATGAATTATGAATTATGAATGATGAATTATGAATTAGGAGTTTTTGGAATTCAATTTTTCGTAGGTGGTTTTGGTGATGGATGAGAGAATTCTTATCACTTCGTCGGTTAGACGATATAATTCGCCAAATTGTTCTTCAGCCAAATAATGAGAATCATGCAACAATTCTAACCAGTAGGCAGTTTCCTCTGCTTCTTTAAGTGCAATGGTCATCTTCATTGCAAAGTCGGGCTCCGACTGACCGCGGACCCCCTCCCTCACGTTTGCCCCGACACTTGTGCCCGCGCGCAGCAATTGCTTCGACATGACATATTCACGTTCGTGTTCGCACAAGTAGCGATATGCGTTTACGACTGTCAAAGCAAGCGAATAACTTTTTTGCACAATAATATTATTCTCAAACCGCGCCCTCGAATTCATAATTCATAATTCCTAATTCATAATTGTATTATCCGATGCTTCCTTCGAGGCTCACTTGGAGGAGTTTTTGCGCTTCTACGGCAAACTCCATGGGGAGTTTCGACATCACTTCTTTGGTATATCCGCCCACGATGAGCCCTATGGCGTCCTCGGTGCTGATGCCGCGCTGGTTGCAGTAGAAGATTTGGTCCTCGTTGATTTTGCTCGTCGTGGCCTCGTGTTCGACGATGCTGGTGTCGTTGGCGACCTCAATCACGGGGAAGGTGTGTGCTCCGCTTGTGTCGCTCAGCAGCAGGCTGTCGCACTGCGTGTAGTTGCGCGCTCCGGTGGCCTTGGGAGCCACGCGCACCATGCCGCGATAACTGTTCTGGCTGTGCCCGGCGCTGATGCCCTTGCTCACGATGGTGCTGCGGGTGCCGCGACCCAGGTGAATCATCTTGGTGCCCGTGTCGGCTTGCTGGTAGTTGTTGGTGACAGCAACGCTATAGAACTCGGCCGTTGAGTCGTCGCCCTGCAAAATGCAGCTGGGGTATTTCCAGGTGACGGCGCTGCCCGTCTCGACTTGCGTCCAGCTGATTTTGGAATGCGAGCCTTTGCAGATGCCACGCTTGGTGACGAAATTGTAGATGCCGCCCTTGCCATCCTTGTCGCCGGGGTACCAGTTTTGGACGGTGCTGTATTTCACCTCGGCATCCTTCATGGCTATGATTTCGACGATGGCGGCATGGAGCTGGTTCTCGTCGCGTTGCGGAGCCGTGCAGCCTTCCATATAGCTGACATAGGCGCCTTCGTCGGCGACGATGAGAGTGCGCTCGAACTGACCTGTGCCCCGGGCGTTGATGCGGAAATAGGAGCTCAGCTCGATGGGGCAACGGACGCCTTTGGGAATGTAGCAGAACGATCCGTCGCTGAAGACGGCGCTGTTGAGAGCGGCGAAGAAGTTGTCGCTGCTGGGAACCACGCTGCCCAGATACTGCTTGACGAGCTCGGGATAGCGCTGCACGGCCTCGCTGATGGGGCAAAAGATGATGCCCTTTTCCTCGAGCATCTTCTGCGAGGTTGTCTTGACCGACACCGAATCCATAATGGCGTCGTAGGCAACGCCGGCGAGAGCCTCGCGCTCACGAAGTGGGATGCCAAGTTTGTCGAAAGTTTCGAGCAACTCGGGGTCGACCTCATCCATACTTTTCAGCTCCTTCTTTTTGGGAGCGGCATAGTAAATAATCTCTTGGTATTTAGGCTTCTCGTAGGTAAGATGAGCCCAATTGGGTTCCTCCATTGTCTGCCAACGGCGGAAAGCTTTGAGACGGAAATCGAGCAACCACTCAGGTTCCTCTTTTTTCTTGGAAATCAGACGAACGACATCCTCGTTGAGGCCTTTGCCAATGGTGTCGGTTTCGATATTTGTGACGAAGCCCCACTTATAGTCTTCGTTGGTAACCTCTTGTATTATATTATTTTTATCTTGATCCATAGTTTAAATGCACCTCCTTAATGGAAGTGCAAAAATACGAAAAAGTTCTTGATTAATTATGCTACGAACAAAAATCATTCCCACCCAGGCAGATAGCAGTTGAAATAATATGATTCGCCGAAATAATATTCATAATCGGACGTCCAATCAACGCCCTTGCCATAAGTGGGATTCTTGCATATTGCATACATACAAGACTCAACACATTGAATATGACAATCATTTTTAAATTCATCTATCTCTTGTAATTTTAATACTGCATTAATACGATTTATACGCTTTATAAGACCTTTTTTATCATAGAAAACCTGATAATTAGGTATTCCCTTCTCACTTCCCCCAATCACATATACTTTATTATCAGTCT
>CACWKM010000065.1 GCA_902761475.1 uncultured Bacteroidales bacterium | reverse complement strand
GCGAGGCGCTTCGGGCGTCATCGAGGTGAAGACCAAGCGCGGGGTCTCGGGGCGCGCCACTGTGAGTTACAATGGCAGTTTCGGCTTCACGCGCGTGTTCAAGAACCTCAACATGCTCAACGCCGAGCAGTACGTCAAACAGGTCACCAGCCTGGGGCTCCCACTCGATGACCGAGGAGCCAACACCAACTGGCAACGCGAAATTGAGCAGACGGGATTCAAGCAGGACCACCATGTGGCATTCATGGGAGGAGGCGAGAACTCTGGCTATCGCATCTCGCTTGGTTTCTTGGACCACAACGGAACCATCCTGCACGAGAACTTGCGCAACTTCACCAGCAACATGAGCATGTATCAGAACATGTTCAACGGCTTGCTGAAAATCGACGTGGGCATGTTTGGCAACATCCAGAAGAACAAGACATCGGTCTTCGATGTGCAAAAGACGTTCTACTCGGCGCAGGCCTATAACCCTACGTTCCCCGCCCGGCGCAACGAGGGTGGCACCTGGGACGGCTTCACGCTGGCCAACCAACTCACCCACCCGCTGGCGCTCATGGACAGCCGCACCACCGACAAGACCTCGCACATCTCCACCCACGTGAAACTCACGTTCAAGTTGAATGAGCATTTGAACCTCGGCGTGTTTGGCGCCTACAGCCACAACGACGTGGAGAGCAGCCACTTCTACCCCACCTACATCTGGGCTCACGGCGAAGCCTATCGCGGCACCCGCAAGACCGAATCGCTGCTCGGCAACGCCGTGTTGACCTACAAGCGCAACTTTGGCCGCCACACCCTCGACCTGATGGCTCTGGGCGAGGTGGAGCGCGACATCTTCACCGGATTTCACACCACGACCACCAACTTCAACACCAATGCGCTGGGCTACGACGCCATTCAGGGCGGCGCGCTCAGGCCGTGGGAAGGCACCGCCAGTTATCGCGAGGCCCCCTCGATGACCGCTTTCATGGCACGTGCAGCCTACGACTTCGCCGACCGATACTCGTTCACCGCAACGGCGCGCATCGATGGCTCGTCGAAATTCGGCAAGAACAACAAGTGGGGCTTCTTCCCCTCGCTATCGGCCGCATGGAACATCATCAAAGAGCCCTTCCTGAGCGATGTGCGGTGGCTCAGCAACCTCAAGTTGCGACTGGGCTACGGTCTGGCCGGCAACCAGGGCGGCATCGACAACTACATGTCGATGAACCTCTTTAGCCCCACTGGTGTGGTGCCCGTGGGCAACCAGGCCGCCGTGTCGTTAGGCACCCTCAAGAACATCAACCCCGACCTCAAGTGGGAAGTGAAAAAGACGTTCAACGTGGGACTCGACGCCGCATTTTGGGACAACCGCATCATCGGCACGGTGGACTTTTACACCAGCAAGACCACCGACATGCTCTACATGTACAACGTGAGCGTGCCGCCATTCTCCTACAGCAAGTTGCTCGACAATCTGGGCTCCATGCGCAACAGTGGTGTGGAGGTGGCGCTGGGCATCACGCCCCTCTCGACGCCCGACATGGAACTCAACATCAGCGCCAACGTGGCCTATCAGTACAACGAACTGCTGTCGCTGAGCGGATACTATGGCGACTACTACATCACCGCACCCCAATATGTGGACATCGCCAGCCTCAATGGCGCGGGTTTCCACGGCGGCAACAACCATATCGTTTATCAAATCGTGGGACAGCCGCTGGGCGTGTTCTACCTGCCCCACTGCACAGGCCTCGTCGATAATGGGCACGGCGGCAAGACTTACCAGATTGCCGACCTCGACGGCGACGGTGTCATCAACATTGGCAACGGTGCCGACCGCCGCGTGTGCGGACAGGCGGTGCCCAAAGTGACCATGGGCTCCAACATCAGTTTCCGCTACAAGCACTGCGACATCTCCATGCAAATCAATGGTGCCTTCGGCCACAAAATCTACAACGGCACGGCGCTCACCTACATGAACATGAACTCGCTGCCGGGCTACAACGTGCTCGCCGATGCGCCCAGCCAGGGCATCGCCGACCAAACGGCAACCGACTACTGGCTCGAGCGAGGCGACTATGTGAACTTCGACTATGTGACCGTGGGGTGGAACGTGCCGCTGCGCACACGCCACGTCAGCAACTTGCGACTCTCGCTCACCGTGGACAACCTGGCGACCATCACGGGCTACTCCGGACTCACACCCATGATTAACAGTTCTAACGTGAACGGCACGCTGGGTGTGGACGACAAGAACATCTATCCCGTGGCGCGCTCCTTCTCGCTGGGAGTGACCATCACCTTCTAATCACACGCCAAACACTGCATCATTTATCTTCAACGACATGAAACATCTGTTTAAAAACATCCATATACTCATGATGGTGCTGTGCGGCACTCTGCTGTGCGGCTGCAACGGTTTTCTCGACGAGGACCCTCAAGACCGTCTTGGAGAAGACGAGTTGGTGGACTCTCGCGACGCGCTCTTCCTGAACAAGGTGGGCGCCATCTATGGCAACCTGGGCGGCAATGCCTCTGGACTGGGGCTCCAAGGCACCGACCGCGGCATCTTCGACCTGAACACCTTCTGCACCGACGAGGCCATCATTCCCACGCGTGGCACCGACTGGTATGACGGCGGCGTGTGGCAGAGTCTCTTCAAGCACAATTGGGGAGGCGTGGACTTCGTGGGCGACGCCTGGAACTACTTGTTCCGGGAAATCCTGGCGTGCAACAACTCGCTGCTAAGCATCGACCAGTATGCCGAGAGCCACGTCAACGAAGACGTGAGCGAACTCCAGGCCGAAGTGCGCGCCCTGCGGGCCATGTTCTATTTCTATGCCATGGACCTCTTTGGCAGCGTACCACTGTTCTCCACATCGGAACCCACGGTGGCCGAACTCAAACTGCAACCGCGCTCCAGCATCTTCCGCCACATCGTGAGCGAACTGCAACAGACGGCGCCAAAACTCATCTCGGAGCGCACCACCCACTTTGGCCCCTACTACGGACGCATCAACCAAGCCACGGCCTATTTCTTGCTGGCAAAACTCATGCTCAACAGCGAGATTTATAACGACGATATATGGACCGACAAGGTATATCCCGACGGCTCACAAATGAAGTGGACCATCATGGGCAAGACCATGAACTCCTGGGAGGCCGTCGATTTCTACTGCAACATCATCGAGAAAATGGGCTACACGCTCGAGGGCGAGTTCAGCCGCAACTTTGCCAGCGACAATGAAAAGTCCCAGGAAAACATCTTTGTCATCCCCATGGACAAGTACCTCTACAGCAACCAGTATGTGTATCTCCACCGCACGCTCAACTACCACCATGCCGCTGCCCTGGGCCTCGGTGGCGAGAATGGCCCCTGCGCCACCATCGAGGCGCTCGACGTGTTTGGCTACGGCACCACCGACTGCGACCCGCGTTTCAAGATGACTTACTTTGCCGACGAGGTGCATGACCTCGAAGGCTTTCCCATACCACTCGACGACGGCACGCCCCTCGTCTATTATCCGCGCGAAGTGAAACTGGACCTCTCGGGCAGTCCTTACGAAAAGACGGCCGGAGCCCGCCTGGCAAAGTACCAAATCGACCCCACAGCGCTCAAAGACGGCAAACTGTGCAACAACGACATCGTGCTAATGCGCTATGCCGACGTGCTGCTCATGCGCGCCGAAGCACTTGAGCGCAACGGGCAGGACGGCTCGGCCTACTTCAATGCTGTGCGCGACAGGGTCAAGGCAGCACCGCGCGAGTGCAATCTCGACAACATCCTCAAGGAGCGCATGCTCGAACTGGCGTGGGAAGGCTGGCGACGCAACGACTTGATTCGCTACCGCCTCTTCACGCGGGCCTATCGCGACAAGCCACAAACGCCCGACGACCTCACCGGGGCCACCACCGTGTTCCCTATCAGCGGCGACCTTTCTAACCTTATCAGTCAGTAATATCACAATTTTATTTTATCACCATGATACTTCGAGACAACATTCCCGTGGCGCTGTGCAGCGACCACGCCGGCTATGCCACCAAGCAAGCCATCAAGGCCCATCTCGACGAGTTGGGCATCGCCTACAAGGACTTTGGCACCTACAACGAGGAGAGTTGTGACTATCCCGACTTTGCCCACCCCTGCGCGCTGGCAGTGGAAAGCGGCGAGTGCTATCCTGGCATCGCCGTGTGCGGCAGCGGCGAGGGCATCAACATCACGCTCAACAAGCACCAGGGCATCCGCTCGGCACTGTGCTGGATTCCCGAGGTGGCGCGACTCGCGCGCGAGCACAACGACGCCAATGTGCTGGCCATGCCGGGGCGATTTGTCACCAACGACGAGGCTATCGCCATGGTCGACACGTTCCTCAACACACCGTTTGCTGGCGGACGGCACCAGAATCGCATCGACAAAATCCCCGTGTGCCAGTGCAAGTGAGCACACGTCGCCATCAAGACAAAGGGGCTGCGCCAATTTCATGACGCAGCCCCCTTTATTCTGTTATTACTAATGTGCCGTGGCTTAGTAGTACCTCTCGGGCGTCGTTTGAGCCTGCTGGGGTGCCTCGATTTCCAGTTCGTGGTCGATGGCCTCAAACTCGCTGTGGTTGCTCTTGTACTCGGGCACAAAGGATTTCATCTGATAAATCATGTCGTGGATGTTGCCCTTGCGCGCTTCCTCCACAATTTGCTCCAAGTGGTCGCACACATCGCGGTAGTCGTAGGTGCGCACGCGTGCAATCATGATTTTCTTGTTGATGGTGGCAGTGGTGCGCTCGCGGTCGTTGAGCAACTCCTCATAGAGTTTCTCGCCTGGACGCAACCCTATCTCCTCAATCTTGATGTCCACATCGGGCTTGAGTCCGGCAAGCGAAATCATGCGGCGCGCCATGTCGTAGATGCGCACTGGCTCGCCCATGTCGAAGATGTAAATCTCTCCACCCTTGCCCATGCAGCCAGCCTCGAGCACAAGCGAACAGGCCTCGGGGATGGTCATGAAGTAGCGAATGATGTCCTTGTGGGTGACGGTGACGGGGCCACCGGCGGCAATCTGCTTGCGGAACAGGGGTATCACCGAGCCGTTGCTGCCCAGCACGTTGCCAAAGCGCGTGGTGATGAACTGCGTGGGCAGATTGCGCTTGAGGGCGTCGTAGAACAGCGACTGGCAGTAAATCTCGGCCAAGCGCTTGGTGCAACCCATCACGTTGGTGGGGTTCACGGCCTTGTCGGTACTCACCATCACGAACTTGTAAACGCCATACTTGAGCGCGAGGTCGGCCACATTGCGCGTGCCCTGCACGTTGGTGAGCACGGCCTCGGTGGGATTAAGTTCCATCATGGGCACATGCTTGTAGGCAGCGGCATGGAACACATAGCGCGGCTTGAAGTGCGCAAAGATTTCTTCCATGCGGCGCTTGTTCTGCACGTCGCCTATCATGAGGTGGATGCAGGCTTGCGGGAAACTGCGCTCCATCTCTAACTGGAGGTCGTGCATGGGTGTCTCGGCCTGGTCCACGAGCACAATCTCGCTGGCGCCATAGGTGGCCACCTGACGCACGATTTCGCTGCCGATGGAACCGCAGGCACCCGTAATGAGTACACAGGAATTCTCGATATGGCTCACCACCAGCGTGTTGTTGAGAGAGATGGGCTCACGACCCAGCAAGTCCTCAATTTGAACCTCCTTGATGTGGGTGGAGATATTGCCCGCACCATGGGGCTTGTCATCGTCGAGTTCATACTCCTCCATCTTGTTGATGGCCAGCAAGGAGATGTTGGCACGCATGAAATAGTCGGCAAAGCCGTGGCGCATGAGGTCGCTCGTGCTCGCATTGAAGATGAGCGCGTCGATTTCGTTCTCGGCAAAGGTCTCGGCAGTGGTCTCGGGGTCGAAACGATACACCCTGAATCCGTTGATGGTCTCGTTTTCCTTGCCCGTCTTGATGCTGAGCAGTCCCACCGGCTCAAAGCGGCCGCCAATCTCGTTCTTGAGGGCGTTGGCCAGAATGAGCGAGTCGAGCGAGGTGCCCAGCACAAGGGCACGACGGCGACTCTCGTTGAGCGTGAGACGCATATACAGCCACTTGATGAACAACCGCTCTATCATCATCGCCGCAAGCGACAAGGCGCCGATGATGAGAATGTTCCAGTAACCATACACCACATAGCCCGTGAAGTAACTCATCACGAAATTGATGGCCAGCAGGATAAAGGTGCTCGTGACGACCACAACAATGCTGCGATACAAGTCCTCGATGACCGACAGGCGAATCACGCAGGTGTAACTCTTCGAAAAGAAGGTCACGAGAAAATACACAGCAATGATGACCGCCCATCCACCCAACATGTGCACGGGGTCCACCGGTGTCTTATGCGAATAACTGTCGCTAAGCACCGTAACGACGAAACTCGCCGTCACGATGAACATATCGATCAACAAGATGACCCATCGCGGCGTAGTGTTGATCTTGAACAGACGCATCATGCGCGTCTTGAAGAGTTGTCCCAATAATTTGTCGAGCATGATACAATTAACCCGTTATGTGTGCAAAAATGCTCATGGCACAATCGCAAAGGTAATTATTTTTTTGCGTGTTTGCAACAAGTAGCGAGTTTTTGACAAGAATTGGACCCAATTACACACTTAGCGAGCGTTGATGGTGAGCGTTTTCTCGAGGTTGCGCGCACCACAACGTGCTGTCACTGTTATGGGTCCGGGCTTGTCGCCAGCCTGCACCACCACGACGAGTTGTCCGCTGAACAGGCTCATCGACGGCAGCGTGAACGATTCGATGGAGGTGGCATCGCCATTGCACATGGCGCGGAACTTGCCGGCACCACTCACCTCGATGGCAATGCGGTCGGTGGCCGTGGGACACATCGTGCCCTTGCTATCGACCAGGCTCACCGTGATGTAGGCCAAGTCGCGACCGTCGGCGTGCAGGGTGTAATGGTCGGTCTCAAGGGCGATGCGCGCTGGCTCGCCGGCGGTGCGCACCACCTGCTCGGCGGCGGCACGGCCTTGTTCGTCATAGGCGACCACCTTGATTTCGCCTGGCTCATAGCGCACGTCGCGCCAGCGCAAGCGGTAGCGGTCGAGACGCGACGACGCATCCTTGGTGAGGCGGCCCTGGCTGCGGCCATTCACCCACAACTCGGCCGACGGATAGTCAGTGTAGCAATAGATCGGCGTCACTTCGCCTTCGCGGCCCAGCCACGTCCAGTGAGGCAGCACGTGCAGGGTGTGCGACGTGGTGTTCCAGTGGCTGCGATACAGCCAGTAGCGGTCCTTGGGCAATCCGGCGAGGTCGCAAATGCCAAAGTAACTGCTGCGAGAGGGCCAGTACGAGTCGTAGGGGGTGGGCTCGCCAAGATAGTCGTAGCCCGTCCACACAAATTCGCCTATGCACTTGTCGCCAAGTTGCTCATGCATGGCCCAATCATCGTCGGGGAGATTGCTCCACCAGCAATACTCCGTGTCGTAACTGGAGCATTGTCCGCTGGGCCAGGCCTTGCCCGCGGCGCAGGTGTCGGGGAACATATAGATGCCGCGCGAACTCACCGTCGAGGCCGTTTCGCTGCCCAGCAAGAATCCCTGGGGCAAGCGCTCAAGATTCGACGGATATTTGTGCACACGGTAGTTGAAGCCAGGCACGTCGGCGACCTGGGCAAATCCGCTCTCAAGGTCGGCATCGGGATTGTCCATGCCGCAAGTCACAGGACGCGTGGGGTCGAGGATGTGGCACAGGTCGCGCAAACCCTTGTAGCGTTGAGCGCCCTCGGGTTTCCATTGCTCGGGAATCTCGTTGCCCACGCTCCACATCACCACGCAGGGATGGTTGCGATGATTGAGCACCAGGTTGGTGATGTCGCGCTGCCACCAGTCGTTCCACAGGCGGTTATAGCCGTTGCGCACCTTGGCATCGTGCCATGCGTCGAAACTCTCGGCCATGACCAGCAGGCCCAGGCTGTCGCACAACTCCATCATCATGGTCGACGGCATGTTGTGGCTGGTGCGGATGGCGTTGGCACCCATGTCCATCATGGTGGTGAGTTGGCGCAGCATGGCGGTGCGGTTCTCGGCGGCGCCTATCGGGCCCAAATCGTGGTGCAGGCACACGCCCTTGAATTTCACGGGCTTGCCGTTGATGGTGAAGCCGCCCACCTCCTTGCCCCAAGCAAGGGTGCGCAGACCCACACGCTGGGTGTATTCGTCAACCAACTTACCGTTTTTGAGCAACTGCACGCGCAGGTTGTGAAGCGCGGGATGCTCGGGACTCCACAAGTCCACCTTGGCAAAGTCGAAGGTGTGCGAGAAGGCGCGCTTGTCGGGCTTGAGTTCATGGCGCTGCCCAGCGAGTTCCATCACCAAGGTGCAGCCGTCAAGATTGGCATCGCCAGGCATGGCTTGCGCCACATCCACGAGCGTGTGGCCACCAGCGCCAAAGCGGGTGACTACTTGCAGGTTCCACGGGTCAAGATGCAGGGCTTGCGGCGTGGTCACGAGTTTCACCGTGCGGTAGATGCCGCCGCCGGGATACCAGCGGTTGCTCTCCTCGAGGTTCTCCAGGCTCACGGCAACGGTATTCGGCGTGCCGTCGCTATGGATGTAGGGCGACGCATCGACCACAAAGGCGTTGTAGCCATAGGGCCAGCCGCCAGCCAAGTGGCCGTTCACATAGACGTGGGCATCGGCCATGGCGCCGTCAAATCGCAATTCGGCGTGCTTGTTGCCCTGCGGCACAGCAAAGGTGGTGCGATAGTATCCGCGCCCTATCCAGGGCAAGGCACCCGAGCGGCCGGAATGCTCGGTCGCCACATCTTCGCCATTCTCCTTGATAGCCACCATCTGCAGGTCCCATTTCTTGTCGAACGGGCCGTCGATGGCCCAATCGTGGGGCACGGCGACGCTGCGCCATTGCGCACTGTCGCGACTGAACTCCCACTTCGAGAGTTCGGTCACGGAGCGCACCTTGCTCGTGGCAGCCGTGGGATTAGCGACGTCGCCCGCGGCTGCCGCGCCTTTTTTTGACGCTTTCTTCTTGCTCACCTCCACGGTGACATGGCCGTGGAAATAATTACTGCCGCGGGGGGGCAACAGAAAATCCATGCGCTTGCGCAGATGGCGACCCATCTTGTCGCGCACCACCCATTCGCCGTTCACCTCGGGCACCTTGTCGCAGCGCACCACGATGGTGTCGCCCAAGCGGTAGCCATATTGGCTGAACATATCCAGCGAGAAGGCCACCCAGCGAATCTCGCCATTGGCTAATTTTTTCTTGTCGATGTAACTGCCGTCGGCAGTGCGATGACCCACGCCGTTCACACCAGGGTGATATTTCGTAGCGGTGAGTGTAACTATCTGGGCCGTCGCCGTTAAGCACAGCAAGGCCAGCATGAGGGATACTATTTTTCTCATTTTTCCGATGTTTGGTTTTTCTCAAGTAATATTAGTTTGAATGGCAAAGTTAAGCAAAAACGAATACATACGCAAATAAATTCTTTAAGAGATTGGCGATGCCAGTTTGCGACCAAACCGCTTTCTTCGCGAAAAATCTAATTCCGAAACCCCTTTAAAAACCTCGCCAAGAATTAGGGCCTGTCATATTACATCAACAAGAATCGCCAGATGGGCAGTCCTTCTGGCGATTCTTGCTCAACGCTCCATTGGCTATATGGCGCTGGCCGTTAATCATGTTTTTGGCAATAATATGTGTGCATTTTCTCGTGTTACAGCCGTTGCTTTGCCTTGAGTGATTAGCATCGCGTTGCACTGGGTGTAGTGCTCCGATGAAAGGGGGGTGTTGCGATAATCGATCGCAAACACATTCTTGCCTTGTTCGATGGCGGTGTTGATGGCATGCATGCTGCCGCCTTTCTTCACGTTGCTTTGAATGAGCATCACGCTTTGCGATAATCCCGCTTGCAGGCGGTTGCGTTCTACTAATGTGCGATAAGATGAAGCTGTCAAGGGTTCATATTCAGTGAGAATCAGTCCGCCGCCCCTTTCAATACTCAGTTGCAAAGCAGCATTGTCGCGCGATTCAACTGCAAGTCCGTAGGCCAGGATTGCGGTTGTGAACCCATGTGCTGCCAATGCACCACGATGTGCGGCGCTGTCGCTCCCCAGTGCTAATCCGCTCACCACATTCAGCCCATGGCAGGCGGCAAAATGCCCAAAAAACTCGCCATCTTTCACGCCTTCTGGTGTGGCTTTTCGTGTGCCGATAATGGCAATGCCATGTCTGTCGTTTACTTTGGCAATGTCTCCTTTGTAATAGAGCAGGACGGGAGCTGTTTCCTTGCCTCCACATTTCACGCTCATGAGTTGATGTGGAAAATCGGGATGTCCCAATGCGGTAATGCCTATGTGCTTTCGACGGCAAATGTCAAGGATTTTTTCAGCGATACGGCTGGCTTTATCAAAGTCGGCGGTGTAATATTCGGGAATGTTGTCCACGACCTCAATATCAAAACAATGATCAATCAGTTCGCTGAGATCCTTGTTTGTCAATACAGTGATATTGTGTTCGGCAGCATAAGCGATTAATGAGCGCATGTTATCGCGCCCGAAGTCGGGCAGGTTCAAACCTGTGAGTATTTGTTGACTTGTCAGTGCCATAGTGTTTTTTTGTTTCTCGAAGGGTCAATAAGGGATTTTTATGATGAAATAAATTGTTGATAATAAGTGCTAAACTCTTTCTCAATTTGTTTAGGTATGGGAAACCGCGGCTTCATTAGACACTGGCCGCTCACGTGGTCATGAGGCCAATAAAACTCTTGCTTACCATTGCTATAGTTATATGCTTGGGCGGGTTGGTTAATAACTGTATAAGAGTCGTCGGTGTCATCAAGCATATACCACTTGCTAAACGCCAATCTGCCCAATTCATCTTCGCTCATTCCAGGACATCGTTTCCGCATGTGATTCATCACGCGCAATCCATACTGGTAGCACCATTCAACCGATGCGGGAACCCCCACTACGATAGCCAGTTCCACTGCGTTGCCATATCGCACTTCCACAATGTCGCCTTTAGCGAAACGAGTCTGCTCTGGGGTGCGCCCACGAAAGTGTCGATAATCATCGCGCTCTTCATTGAAATAAGAGGAGCAAAGTGACTGTTCGAGCAGTACGCCGCAAGCATCATACAGCCGGCTCGACACATAGCCCGAATGAATGTCCTCACCGAAGGGCAGTTCGGTGATAACCGCGCAATAGGCATTGGCGACGTCTTGAAAAAGGCGCATCATCATTGCCTCGGCATCGGACAAAGTGCTCGATAAAACCTCCTGAAAGCAGTAAAGCGGAAATTCTGAATAAAACTCTCTTTTCTTGGGCGATTCGTTGTCGCCGTTTTCACTCTCTTGGCTGCGCTCAGAGGTGTCGATACCATAGACAACCACCTTGAAGATGGTTGGTTCCTCTTTGCGGGGTGGATTATTCGCAAGTAATTTGAATTCGTCAAATGTCATCATTGTTTTACTTTTCAAACGATTGAAATGCAGTCCAATCGGGCTGCATTTGTCATTATGAACTATACTTCTATATCAAATGATTTCTTAACCTCTGTTCTGATTACGTTCTGAAGTGTTTCATTGGCCTCCTCTTGTTTGATGCCGCCAACCATTTTGGATATTGTCTGTGCATAAGCAATAACGATGTTCTTTCCCAATGCAATTGATTGAGCGATATCGTCATGCCTTGGGATAGCAAGGCCTTCTTTTTGAGCCTTCCCCTCCATATCTCTAATTGCAGTATAGCAGAAATTCTCCATTTGTTCGTCGTAATCCTCAAAATTTACCCCAAACAAATTCTCAATGTATCCCTTAAAGAGAACTTTTGCGCGCGCTTTTGTGCTTATATATGTTTTTGCGGTTAACATTGGTAGTGTAAAATTGTTAATGATGTCGTTTATCCATTTATTTGCATCATTGGTGGTGTTCTTGTATAAGAGTAATTTCGCTATATGTATATAAGCATTTCGGGCATCCTTTTCTACCGCATAGACATAATCATTACGTTCATATGGCATTTCCGTTAACAGAGCTCGTTCATTCAATACTTCTTGGACGGTTTCTCTCACAATGCCTTTCAATTCACTTTCATTCAGTTTAATCACTTTCTTTGCCATGTCGTTCTTCTTTTCTCTATAATTATTTGAATTTGTTCAAAGGTACTACAATTCTTCCGATTTACAAAGTATTTATACGTATAAAACATTGACTCCCAGTTCTAACCCATTTCTAATAATGCCAATAATGCCCATGTGGGGGCATGTAGGGACGTAACGGTGTGTCCCTACACAGCGCCCTTCGGTCGCGAAATTACGCGGCGTCTCGGCAAAACTCAAATAAATTTGGTTTTGCGCTCAACTTGCAGTAACGTTGCGCCCTTCGGTCGCGAAATTACGCGGCGTTTCGGCAAAACTCAAATAAATTTGGTTTTGCGCTCAACTTGCAGTAATTTTGCATGAAACATCTCATTCACTTGTAACATGGCTATGGTAGAAATCGACAGCGGCTCGGGATTTTGCATTGGTGTCACCCGCGCCATCAGCAAGGCCGAAGAAGAACTCAACAAGAGCGGGCACTTGTATTGCCTGGGCGACATCGTCCACAACAGCAACGAGGTGGACCGTCTCAAGCGCAAAGGTTTGGAAACCATCACTCACGAGCAGTTGGCGCAACTGCACGACGTGAAGGTGCTGCTGCGTGCCCACGGCGAGCCCCCCGAGACCTATGCCATTGCCGAGCGCAACCACATTGAGATTATCGACGCCACCTGCCCCGTGGTGCTCAAGTTGCAGCAGCGCATCGCCGCAAGTTATGGCGAGAACGAGGCGACTACCGAGCCGCAAATCGTCATCTACGGCAAGCGCGGGCACGCCGAGGTGAACGGACTCGTGGGACAGACCCGCGGCACGGCACTGGTCATCGAGAGCATCGACGAGATTGACAAGATTGACTATAGCCGCGACATCGTGCTCTATTCGCAGACCACCAAGTCGCTGCAAGGGTTCAAGCAGATTGTCGACGAGATAGGTCGCCGCGTGCAACCCGGCGTGTCGTTTCGCAGTTACGACACCATCTGCCGCTCGGTGGCCAACCGCATCCCGCAAATACGCCGTTTCGCACAACAGCACGAACTCATCTTGTTTGTGAGCGGTGCCAAGAGCAGCAACGGCCGCATCCTCTTTGCCGAGTGCCTCGACGCGAACCCCAACTCGCACCTCATCAGCAGCGAGCGCGAAATCGACCCGGCGTGGCTAAAAGGAAAGGAGCGGATAGGCATTTGCGGTGCCACATCCACTCCTCGATGGCTCATGGGTCGCGTGCGCGACGCCGTCATAGCCCTGCAAGCGCATTGACTATAAGACCCAAATCGGCAGCAGTGACGTTGCCATCAGCATTTACGTCAGCACGCTCATTCACACTCAGTCCAGCTATCACGTCCACCACTCCTGCAAGATCGGCTGCTGTAATTTCACCATCGGCATTTACGTCGCAAGGCTCTATGATAGTTGTTATGACGAAGTCTTTCCACACATCAGCCGCTTCATATAAGCCAATTGATTCTTTTGGAACAAACAATTGGCAATTGGCTAACCGGACAGTATAAAAAACATTAGCATCAATGACTTGCGGGACGACAGCTCGATTAGTCACCCTTGTCAAAGTCATGCAATTAGAAAACGTATGGGCGCCTATGGTGGCCACAGAACTTCCGATGCTCACGCTTTCCAAAGAGTAGCACTGCGAAAACGCATTGTTGCCGATAGAGGCCACCGATTCGCCGATAGAGGCTGTTTTTAAGTTTGAGCAATTGGCAAACGCATACTCACCAATAGCAGTAACTGAATTAGGAATTACAATACTTGTCAATCCATAACAATATTGAAG
>CACWKM010000064.1 GCA_902761475.1 uncultured Bacteroidales bacterium | reverse complement strand
CGCGACTGATAGAACTTCTCGCCTGGAGCATAGCGCAACACGACCGAGAAACCCGCCTGGGTGTAGCGGGCAAACTCCTCGCCCGTGGAGGTGACAAACGGCGTATAGACCGAGGCCTCATGCACCTGATGGCGCCAGTTCAACGCCAGCGAGAAGTGGTTGGCCCATTCGCGCTTGTACTCCAGTTCGGTGGTGCGCAGATAGGCGATGAGGTTGTCCTTTTTGCGCTTGAGCGCAAGGAACACATTGTCGGAGTTGGTATACAGGTAGTTCTGCCCTAACCTATCGACATCATACTGGTGCTTGAGACGCAGACTGTGTATCGGGAACTCCACGTCGAGTTGTTTCTTGGCATTGAAGGAGTACTCAAGTTGCGCCATGTACTTAAACCGCTTGTCGCGTGTGCCATAGGCCACATAGTGGCGCGAGAACCAGTGCCTGCTCAGGTTCACCGTGGTCATGCCCCCCACGCGCAAGCGCACACCCTCCAGGGTGTTGCCACTGATGATGGTGTTGAGTGGCCCGAAATCCCACTTGCTCGGCTTGCCGGTGGGCACATAGCCGGTGACCATGAGTTGAAGGCCTTTCTCGGCCCAATAGTAGAATTTACTGGCACGCAGCCGCTTGAGCATCTGCTGCATACGGTTGCCATCCACACGCACGGCATGCGGACGATTATCCACCCAGTAGAGGCTGTCGCGATGCTCGGCTTGTGCATCGGCAGTCACCTCATTCGGCAAGTCAAACACCCCCTCGCGCTGCGGAATGGAGAAATCGTGCGCGCTATAGACATTCTCGCGCCGGGCAAACAAGCGCGGCGTGCCAGGCATCATCTTCAGTTCCACCTCCATGTCGTCGCGCAACTTGAGACGCGTGCCGCCAGCGCCACGGCCATAGTCCTGCTCGATGTGCAGGCGCTCCACATAGTTCAGGTTGATGTTGCGCGGCACACTCATGCTCACACGCTTCACAAACAGCGTGTCGCCCGACAAGGGCACATACAGACGCCCCGTGAACCCGAAGGTTTCGCTCGTGAACGGCACGAAACTCAGTTCCACGCAGCGCTCACCTCCCACCTCAAGCGTGTCGTTGAGATAATACTTGTAGAAGTTGGGACCAAGACTCGACAAGGGGCTCACAAAACGATTGGAGAGCAATGCCACGTCGTTGCCATAGATGTCCACCTCGCGAAACATGTCGTCGAGATAGGTTTTCACGCTGGCGCCGTCGAGCCACTCGTCGATGCCATTAGCGACTGTCCCCTCGACCCATTCGCGGTGCGTCTTGGGGCTTCGGCGGTAGTAGTTCCACGCCACCTTCTCGCGAACCGACACCGGCAGCACGGCTTTGCCTGTGATGTCGCTCGTGTCGGTAAATTCCATGAGGAAGGGAAACTTGCGGATAAAGATGTTTTTATCCTCCTCGCTCACGTCATTCAGGCCGTAGAGCATACGCTCATAGGTGCGAAAACTGTAGTAAGGTTCTTCTTGGGGATTGCCCTTGTCGCGATTATCAATCAGCCGCTTGACAAAGTCCACAGCGGGGTTGTTTTTCTTGCTATATTTTTCCTTGCCGCGCTTCACCACCACTTCGCCCAGGGTGTAGGGTGCCGGTGCGAGCGAAATCACTTGCACGCTTCCACGGCCATGCGGCACGTCGAACTCGCGTGTAACATAGCCCACTGCCGACACACGCATGCGTCCAAACTGGCTATGGGTGCTCAACACGAAGGCGCCATTGTCGTTGGCCTGCGTCCCCACGCCCGCCACAGTGAGGGTGACCGAAGCGTGCGGCACAGGTTCGTTGGTGACCGAATCGCGCACGATGCCCGTTATCTGCGTCAAGTGCTGCGCATCGGCCCACACCGGAAACAGCAAGAACGACACCGCCACGGCTATCAGCCCGAGAACCCTATGTGATTTCAACGATTCCACAAGAGATAACAAAAAAAGAAGTCGCAAGATGCTTACCTTGCGACTCCTCGTGAGTAGTGAAACAGGGACTCGAACCCTGGTTTCCGCCGTGAGAGGGCGGCGTCCTAGACCACTAGACGATATCACCATGTGTTGCAACCGTGATTTCCCGAATTGCTCTGCAAAGGTAAAGCCTTTTTTTTATTTACACAAATTTTTGCCGTATTTTTTTCAAAAAAAGTATATTTCCCTACCAAACACCATCACCCCGCCTCACACTGTCTTCTCCTTGAACGTGATGCAGCGGTTGTAGGCGTAGTTGGCCAGCGTATAAACCACCATTGAAAGGCACATGACAATATTCTGGCCGGGTTTCTTCATGGGAAGCCACGACATCATCTCCATGTCTTTCCATCCCAATCCCTCAAGTAAAATCCAACTCACGGCACCCTGCAACAGCCAGCACAGCACAAAGCCGCCGGCAAACAGCATCGCCTGACGCCCGATGTTGCCACCAGTCTTGAACACCCAAGCGCGGTTCCACAAGAAACTGTTCACCACGCCAGCCACATAGCCGGCGATGTTGGCCACACCATAGGGCGCACCAGCATGGGTGTTAAGCAAATAAAACACCACGAGCGTGATGATGGTGTTCATCACACCGATGATGGCATATTTCATCAGTTGAATGCCCGTAGTGCGCAACCATTGTTGATTGATTTTCACCATTGCTCAATTCTCATCATATTCTTTCATTTCTTCTACGGCAGCGGCATCTTGACTCATTGCCGGGAACGCCCACTTGTGCTTCACGGCAAAGAAACGCAGCCCTATCACAAGCACCGCGCAAGCCAACTGCTGCACAATGCTCGACCCACCGGCCAAACCAATCAGCCAGTACACAATACCGCCAGCAATGCAGGCAGTAGCATAAATCTCCTTGCGGAACACCAATGGCACCTCATTGATGAAGATGTCGCGCAACACGCCTCCCATGGAACCCGTGATAGTGCCCATAATCAGCGCCACCCACATGGGATGGCCCAGCATGAGCGTCTTGTAGATGCCCACGTTGACGAACAGCGCAAGGCCTATCGCATCAAAGATGTAGAATGTGCCCTCGAGCCGCACGAGATAGCGACGAAACACCATCACCACGGGCAAGGCGGCAATGGTGGCAATCGCATACCACGGATCGAGCATCCAGAATGGATTGGTGCCCAAAAACACGTCGCGCATGGTTCCGCCACCTATGGCCGTGACAAAACCTATCGAGTAGGCGCCAAACCAGTCGAACTTCTTCACCGCTGCCAACCGAATGCCACTGATGGCATAGAACACGGTTGCCACGATTTCGAGTATGAATTCAAAAGTATCCATTTACTTCTCGTGTGAGGCATTTGCTGCGGGTTACCCAGCGATATGGGGCCGCACTACAATGCCCACATTATTGACACATTCAATATAGTCCACGCCTTCCATGCGGGGCCACACCACAATTTTGCTCGCCTGCTGCGGCGACACGCCTGTCGCCACCGTCGTCGATAATTGATAGAGCGGTCCAAATCCACTTCCGCACCAGTTGCCGTGCTCGTCGGCCAGGCGCAAAGTCACCGCATAGTGACTCACTTGACCGTTGGAGGTAATCAAATCCACGAGCAGTGGCAACTGGGTGTAGCGGTATTGCCACGTGTGGCGCACAGCCACGGCAATGTCGTAGGTCGCTGCCGAGTCCTTGTAGTTTGGCTCGAAACGCAACGGTGCCTTCGAGTGCCACCCTTCATCGGGAAGGTCACAAAAAATGCTTTGTTCCTTCTCGGGGCTCTGGCATGCCACTGTGCAGGCCATCATCACACCCACCACAAGCACCTTCCACAAGCGGTGCAGCCCACTGTGGAAAAGCCCTTTGCCCTTATTCGCCGCGCTTTGCGTCGCCATTTGCGTTAGCGTTGCCTCTGTCGCCACGAGGGCGGTTGTCCTGTCGCTGATTGCGCGGGCGCTGACGGCGATTGTTGCGGTCTTGCTGCGGTCGGCGCTGCTGAGCCTGCTCTCCACCTTGCGGAGAATTCTGCTGACGCTGGCGATTGTCGCGCTGACGACGCTCGCCCGAGGCCTGCTGCTGACGTGAGGGACGCTCTTGGCGCTCGCCACGCGGTTCACGCGGTTCGCGCGATTCCTGCGATTCACGAGGCTGACGTGGCTTTTCGCCCTCGCCGCCACGGTCGGCACGAGCCTTCTTCTTCTTTTTCTTCTTGTCGAAGCGGCTGATGCTGTCTTGACCCAAGATGTCGCCAAAAGCCTTCATCTCTTGCTCGCGCAAGTCGCCGTCGGCCTGCAGCCTGTCGGGCTTCACGCCAGCAGCGTTGAGCGTCATGACCTCACGCACGCGCTCCACACTGATGGTGATGGCACCCAGAGGAGAATTCTTCTGCGTACTGTAGGTCATCTCGCGCTTAATCACGTCGCTCTTGAAGTGGAAATACTGCGCATCCTTCGTTTCAAGAATGACATCACGCGGCGGCATCTTCTTCGACGCCTCCACATAGGTGTCGACCTCAAAGTTGATGCAGCATTTCAGTTTGGCGCATTGTCCAGCCAACTTTTGCGGATTAAGCGAAATATCCTGGTAGCGCGCGGCACTCGTGGCCACCGACACGAAGTTGGTCATCCACGATGCGCAACACAGCGGCCTGCCGCAAGGCCCGATGCCGCCTATGCGACCAGCCTCTTGGCGCGCGCCAATCTGCTTCATTTCCACGCGAATCTTAAACACGTCGGCCAGCACCTTGATGAGTTGGCGGAAGTCCACGCGTTCGTCGGCGATATAGTAGAAGATGGCCTTGTTGCCATCGCCTTGATACTCCACGTCGCCAATCTTCATCTTAAGGCCAAGGTCGAGCGCGATTTGTCGCGAACGAATCATGGTGTCTTGCTCGCGGGCTTTTGCCTCCTCGTAGCGCTCCATGTCGATGGGACGCGCCTTGCGGAACACGCGCAAAATCTCGGCATCGGCACGCAGGTTCACGCGCTTCATTTGCATCTTCACCAGCATGCCAGTGAGCGCCACCTGTCCGATGTCGTGACCCGGATTGGCCTCCACAGCCACCCAGTCGCCCTCGCGCAGCGGCAAGTTGTTGCTGTTGCGGTAGAAGCCGCGTCGCGTGTTCTTGAAGTGCACCTCCACGATGTCGCAGTGGCCATCGCTGCCGGGCACATCGGCAAGGTAGTTGTGGCTGTGCAGATTGCTACGCACTCCGCACGAAGCGCACCCACCAGCGCATGCAGCACACGTCACACAGGCCTCCACGGCATCGCCGCCGGCGGGCGGCACAGGCACTTGATGTTTGTCGTTCATAGCACGTTCATTCATTGCTCTGAAAGAACCACATCACTTGGCATAACTCACGGCGCGTGTCTCGCGAATGACGGTGATACGCACCTGTCCGGGATAGGTGAGTTCGTCCTGAATCTTCTTGGCGATTTCGCCCGAGAGTTTCTCGGTCTCGGCATCGCTAATCTTGTCGGCACCCACAATCACGCGCAACTCACGACCAGCCTGAATGGCATAGGTCTTCACCACGCCGGGATAACTCATGGCCAGACGCTCAAGGTCGTTGAGGCGCTTGATGTAGGCCTCCACCACCTCGCGGCGTGCGCCAGGACGTGCGCCCGAAATGGCGTCACACACCTGCACAATGGGAGCATAGAGACTGGTGGCCTCCTCCTCGTCGTGGTGAGCGCCAATGGCGTTGCAGATGTCGGGTTTCTCTTTGAACTTCTCGGCCAACTTCATGCCCAGGGTGGCGTGCGGCAGTTCGGGCTCATCGTCGGGCACCTTGCCGATGTCGTGCAACAAGCCGGCGCGGCGAGCCTTCTTGGGATTCAATCCGAGTTCGCTGGCCATGATGGCACACAGGTTTGCAGTCTCGCGAGAGTGTTGCAGCAGGTTCTGGCCATAACTTGAGCGATATTTCATCTTGCCAATGAGACGAATCAACTCGGGGTGCAGGCCGTGGATACCCAGGTCGATGGCGGTACGCTTACCTGTCTCGATGACCTCTTCTTCCACTTGCTTGCGCACCTTGGTAACGACCTCCTCGATGCGTGCGGGGTGAATGCGCCCATCGGCCACCAGTTGGTGGAGTGCCAAGCGGGCAATCTCGCGGCGCACCGGGTCAAAGCCTGAGAGCACGATTGCCTCGGGGGTGTCATCGACAATGATTTCTACACCTGTAGCGGCTTCAAGGGCACGAATGTTGCGACCCTCGCGGCCTATGATGCGACCTTTGATTTCGTCGTTCTCGATGTGAAACACCGTCACCGCATTCTCGATGGCCGTTTCGGTGGCCACACGCTGGATGGTCTCGACAATGATGCGCTTGGCCTCCTTGTTGGCGGTGAGTTTGGCGTCGTCCATGATGTCGTTGATGTAACTTGCAGCGGCGGTCTTTGCCTCATCGCGAAGCGACTCCACGAGTTTTTCTTTGGCCTCCTCGGCGCTGAGTCCGCTCACGTGCTCCAGCGTGTCGCGCACGGTCTTTTCCATACGCTCCACCTCCTTGCGGCGGTCGTCGAGCACTGTCTGCTGGTTCTCCAAGTTCACTTTCAGGTTATCGAGGTTAGTCTTCATTCCGTCCACCTCATTGCGCTTGCGCTGCAATTCGCCTTGCTGCTGGTTGAGTTGCATCTCGCGTTGCTTGAGTTTGGCCTCGCTGGCCTGCACTTTGGCAAGGCGGGCGTTGGCCTGCTTCTCGGCTTCGCTCTTGAGTGTCATGCTTTCCTCTTTTCCTTTCATCACCTCGTTGCTCTTGAGCACTTCGGCCTCGAGACGAGCCTTCTCAACGATTTCGCTGGCGGTAGACTTCGCATTGCGACGCTCGAACAGGGCTGCTGTTGCAAGACCTGCCACAAACGCTATCGCGACGCCCATTACTAATACTATCGTAGAATACATTAGATAAATAGTTGAAATTAAATATATTATAAAAAAGCACCACAACTGTGGACGTCCATCTCAACGTCTGCCCCACTCTTCGGCGGGAGCAAGCACGTCTCCATGTCAGTACCACACAATGTAGTGCAGGAACCTAATTCTCAAAATTCAAGTATTGGCCAGTGGTCAATCCACAGCCACCACAATCTCGTCGAGTTGTCGCTCAAAGTCACTCAAGAAGTTGGCCACTTGCTTGTTATCGTTATACGCAGCCAAATAAAGCCGTGCAAACTGGAAACTCACGCGCGCCAGCACTTCTTGCGACGAGCCACTTTCGTTGAACATTCGCATCCATTTCTCCCACAAGGAGTTAACCAGACGCTCTGCTTCGCGGTACAAAGGCTCCTCGTCGCTGCTGACGTTCAACGCGATTGGTTTCACATCGGCAAGATGAATCCAGATGTTATGCTTGCTCTGGCCTGGCATGAATCGATTGTTGCTACTGTCAAGGACACTCAGGCCCTTGATATTGTGATTCTTTCTTGTTTCTTGTTAAGCGTTCAATTGTGAGATACATTTATCAATGTCCCGCACTATCTTTGCAATCACTTTGCGTCCGTGGGCGATACTCTCGGGCGTGGGCGCCAAGGTGCGCGCCAGTTTCAAGTATTCGTTCTCACGTTGCAACTGCTCCACTTGCTCTCGCAGCGAGACCACTAAGGCCTGTTGCTCCTCGAGTTGTTGCGACATAGTCTCATTGCGCGACACGAGCAGACGGTATTTTTCCATCATAATAGCGCTCTTGTTCACGATGCGCGACAGACTATCTTGCAATTGCGAAGCCATAGTTATGCAATTTTTCGCAAAATTACAACAAAATTCGCACAAGGCAAGCGGTTCTACCCCACTTTTTTTGCCTCGTGCGAACTTTATTGCGCTTTATTCAATTTTTTAGCGTGATTTGCCTTCCTAATTGTCAGTCATCGGCATATTTTCGCGCTAGGCGGAACTGATAGTTATAAACAATGCATGCCATGCCCAGATAGACGGCTGCCTGAATCCAGAGCAAGCGGATTTCAGGGAGAATTTGATTCACAGTGGCTCCCATGGAGTTTGCACGGATAAAAGCACGCACCCCAAAGGTGCTGGGGAAGAGCCACGACACGCCCTGCCAGTAACCGGGGATGCTCGACTGCGGCCACGACACGCCCGTCATGAACAGCAATGGCACCGACACAAACACCATGAGCAGCATCACGTTCTCGCGATAGCGAACCAGGCACGACACCGTCATGCCAAAGAAGATGCAGGCCAGGGTGTAAGGCAGTAGCAAGAAGAACAAAGTCTTGCCATCGGCAAGTTGAGGGAATGAGAACATGCACGGCACAGCCATCGAGAGGTAGGCGGCAGCCACGGCACCTATCATGCCATAGCACAACCCCTTGCCCCAAACGATGCGATAGGCACCACGGTAGTGCGGGTCGTCGTCGGGGATGAGTTGGCCATTGCGGTTGCGTTCACGCGCGGTACCGGCCGACATGCCGATGCCCAAGGCGATGGCCTGCTGCAAAATGAGCATGAGCACGGCGGGCAGCACGCACGAACCATAGCCGCCCGAGGGATTAAACATCGCTACGCCATCTACGGCCATTGGCTGGGCAGTGATGGCATCCTCGCGCTTGCTGTAGTTGCCCGCTTTCTTAATGCTCAAACCGGCCCCAAGACGCCCGGCCTCCACCATGGCGGTCTGATACACAGCCTTATAGGCCAGCATGAGCGACATATCGCAATACACGCTCACGGTGGCTTGCTCGCCACGGCTCACGCGGGTAGCGAAATCCGACGGGATGAGGTAGATGCCACGCACGAGTTGACGACTGATGAGCGAACGAGCCTCGTCGAGATCCTGTGCATAATACTTCACCTGAACGTCGGGCGAGGCGTCACAGTCGTAGATAAACTGGCGTGAGAGCGACGAGTGCGACTGGTCCACGACAACGACGGGCGTCTCGTGAAGAGTCTCGTTGTTGTAAATCCAGGAATAGAGCAAGGGATAGCCAAGTGGCACCACGACGAGAAACATCAGCACGCCCTCGTCCATGATAACCTGCTTCATCTCCTGGCGCCAGATGTAGAGCACATCGATGAGATGTTCTTTATATTTACGGAATATAGACATAGTTGAGCATTGCGTTTTTTACTCTGCCGAGTACAAACCAGGGTAATAACGTGAAAGCCACGAGTGCCACGAGATGAAACCACACGTCAATAACAGGGAAACCGTTGAGCACCGTCGCCTGATAAATCATCCAGTAGTGACGAAGGGGGAAGAGCCACGACATGGCCTGCAATGGCGGGTCCATGCCCGCTACCGGGAATGCCGAGCCGCACATGGAGATGCTGAGTACCGACCACAGCGAACTGATGCTCATCGACATGCGCATCGAGGGCATCAAGCCGAAAGCAAACACGCCAAAGCCCAGCGAAGCAAGCACCTGCAAGACGGTAAGGCGCACGATGCTCCACACACCGCCCAAATGCGGGAAATGCAGCACATTGAAGATATAATACTGGTAACCAAAGATTACCAGGAAGAACACCAGCGCATGAACAAGAAACTTGCCCAGTGTGGCCACGACGATATTATTGTCGGCGCGAGCCAACCATTCCTTTCCGGTGTCAAACTTCATCTCCATGCCCACGGCATAGGCCGACAGCAAGGCCATGAAGAGCATCAAGATACCCGGCACGAAGACGGTGGTCAGGCTGTAGTTGTAACTGCCCTGTGGATTGGCTATCATGTGGGCGTCGA
>CACWKM010000063.1 GCA_902761475.1 uncultured Bacteroidales bacterium | reverse complement strand
CATGGAATGGCGAATACACGCGCCACATGGGCAAGGTGATGTACACGCTCGACAAAGACGGCCGCGCCTTGCGCGTGGGCGACATCTGGCGCATCTCGAAGAACAACCTGCGCGACGAACTCGCCGCGCGCCACGCCTACAGCGACAACCACTCGCGCTTCTTGCTGCTGGGCGACCCCGCCATGCGCGCGGCCATGCCCACCCACCGCGTTGTGGTGGAGAGTTACAACGGGCAGGCGGTGAACCCCACCTCCAAACCCACCTTCGAGGCACGGCAGACCATCACCATCGCCGGCACCATCAAGAACCCCGACGGCACACCGGCCTCTGGCTTCAACGGCAAGATTATCGCCACCCTGCGCGATAGCGAGCAGTCGGTAACCTCTCACGGATATGGCGACGACGGACTGGAATTCACTTTCCTCGACCGCCCGAACAAACTGGCCATCGTGGCCGACACCGTGAAGGGCGGAACCTTCTCCATCAAGGTGGCCATCCCCATGGAAATCTATGACAACTACTCGCCTGCCATGATCAACCTCTATGCCTACGACAGCACACACGGCATCGAGGCCATGGGCAGCGACAACAACTTCTACATCTACGGCTACGACGAGCAGGTGAAGGCCGACACCGACGGCCCCGAAATCCAGTATTTCGGCCTCAACGGCGCTAGTTTCGAGGATGGCGGCAACGTGAACGAGTCGCCACTGGTCATCGCACAAGTGAGCGATGAGAGCGGCTTGAACTTCTCGAGCAGCGGCGTGGGACACGCCATGACGCTCACCCTCGACGGCGTGACCACCTACAACGACGTGACCACCCACTACACGCCGCTCATCGCCGCAAAGGGCAACGCCGGCGCCATCAGTTACCCGCTCACCGACCTGCCCTACGGCCCGCACACCCTGCGACTGAGGGTGTGGGACGTCTATAACAACCCCTCCGAGAAGACCATCAACTTCAACGTGATGCAGGGCCTCAAGCCCAACATCGTGGACGTGAAGGCCATCGGCAACCCGGCATCGGTCGAGACACGCTTCATCGTGACCCACGACCGCCCCGATGCCGTGATGACGGTGACCATCGAGGTGTATGACATGATGGGACGTCGCGTGTGGAGCACCACACAGACCGGACGCAGCGACATGTTCACTGCCACACCGGTCGTCTGGAACCTCACCGACTACTCCGGCAGCCGCGTGGCAAGGGGCATCTACATCTACCGCGCCACCATCACTGCCGATGGCGTGAGAGAGGATTCCAAGGCCAAACGCATCGCGGTGACTGGACATTGATGTTGCACATTTGACAAAAAAACACTACCTTTGTCGGTTGCAACGATTGAGTCACAACACATGGAAACGACAAGCACTCCCTCGTCCACGGGCATTCTCCCCGAGCCCACGCTCCGGCGACTGCCATGGTACCTGGCCTACGTGAGTCGACTCGACGCCAACCACGTAGAACATGTGTCGTCCACGCAAATCTCGCAGGCGCTCAATGTCGACGCCTCGCAAATTGCCAAGGACCTGTCGTTTCTCAACATCAAGGGCAAGACGCGCATTGGCTACGAAGTGAGCACACTGCACGCCACCCTCACCCAGTTTCTGGGCTTCAAGCAGGAGCACAAGGCCATCATCATAGGGGCCGGCTCACTGGGAGGAGCCTTGATGCACGATGTGGGACTCTCGCAATATGGGTTGCGCATCGTTGCCGGATTTGATGTGAACGACGCGCTCGTGGGAACATCCATCGCCGGAATTCCCATCTATCACGTCGACGACATGGCACGCCGCGTCAAGGGCACCGATGTGGCCATCGCCATTGTCACAGTGCCCGCCGAGCACTCACAACAGGTCACCAACATGGCCATCGCCTGCGGAATAGGCGCAATATGGAACTTCACGCCATTCCGCATCAAGGTGCCCAGCGACGTAGTGATTGCCAACACGTCGATTTATGCCCATCTGGCACTCATCTATAACCGCATGGAGGTGCAGGGCGAAGAAAGTTCCACTCCCTGGAGGGGAGAAGCATCGTGAAGGTGGTGGGCGTGCTGGGCAACACCAGCGGGCGTCCCGGCCAGGCGACCGAGCCGCAAGGCTATTTCGTGAGCACCGACTCGGCCATCGTCTACAGCCCACGGCCGCTCTTCCTGCCCGACTGGGCAAAGAGGTTTACGGCCCAAGCCGCCATCGCGGTGAGAATTTGCCGGCTGGGCAAGTGCATCGCGCCGAGATTTGCCCACCGCTACTGGGATGCCGCCACGGTGGCGCTCAGAACAACGCCACGCGACGCACCCACAGCCAGCGACACGCTGGCAAACGTGTGGGACGGCGCCATCGTGGTGGGACAATGGGTCAACATTGACCACGACGCTCCGCACGACCCCCTCGCCATGCAAGCGTGCATCGACGACAACGAGGTGTGGACGGCGACAATGGGACAGTTGCAGTGTCCCGTGGACCACGTGATAGCACACGTGAGCCAGCACTGCACACTCAAGATGGGCGACATCGTGATGCTGGGCCTGCTCGAGCCAGAGCACACGCTCACACGAAACACACGCCTCACTGCCACGCTGCAAGGCCAGCAGGTGATGCGACTATGGATAAAATGACAACCGACAACACATTATAAATATAATATGCGCAACAACAAATTCATTACGGCTCTGAGCATCGCCATCATGCTCGTCATGGCCTTTACGGCACAAGCCTTCAATCCGGCCATCTATGCCAACAAGTCGAAACTTGCCAGCGGCAAATGGGTGAGAATCGCCATTCCCGAGAACGGCGTGTATGAACTCACCAATGCCGAGTTGCAAGCCATGGGATTCTCCTCGCCACAAAACGTCCGCATCTTTGGCTATGGCGGACACATGCTTAGCGAGAAACTGTATGGTACCGCACCTAACGACATGGTGCAGGTGCCCATCAAGCGATTCAACGACAAAATTTGTTTCTATGCAAACGGCCCGGTGAAATTTGTCCTCAACACATCCCTGTCGGGGGTTAAGCGTGCCTACACGCGCACCGTGAACGCCTATGCCAACTATGGCTACTACTTCGTGACCGACGCCAGCGCCAGCGACCTGCTGGTGAGCCAAGTGGCATCGGCCCCCACGCAGACCGCAAGCGGCGTGAGCACCAGCCTCGACTACACCTGGCACGAACTTGAACTCTTCAACAAGGGACGCTCGGGCAAGGATTTGCTGGGCGAGACCATCGGCGCGGGAAATCATCTCACGGTGGACTTCACCATGCCCAACGTGGCGCAAGACTCTATCGCCGTGGTGCTGCGCACTGCGCTCAACTGCACCGGCAGTTCGATGTACACCAAAGCCGATCTTCACATGAACGGCAACGCCGAAACCGTGGAGTTCTCCTTGAGTTCGTCACGCATTTGGGCAGTGAGCAGCGCCATGTACTACTACAATGCCAGCGCCACTGGAGGCATGTTGAACTCCCCCAGTCAAGTGTCGGAAAATGCCGCCCTCGAGATTTGGCACATCCCGGCAACCTCCACGACACCAGTAGTGAACAACAGTTGGCTCGACTATTTCATCGTCACCTTCTCGCACTCTAACGCGCTGAGCAACGACGGACAGGTGCGCATGGGATTCTACCAGCAGCGCGCTGGCGCCAATGTGGTGCTGCCACAGGCCACTAGCAATGTCGAGGTGTGGAATGTCGATGCCACCGGCACACCAGTGAGTTTTGGCACCGCAGCATACAACGACGGAACGACCTCGGGACGCGTCTTTGCTCACGCCAAGACCCAAAAGTGGGGACAGTATGTGGCGTTCGACCCCACAGCAACCCTCATGAAGATTGCCGGTTATGAGGACGTGCCCAACCAGGATATTCACGGCGCCGAGACACCCGACATGGTCATCGTCACCAACGATTACTTCCTGCCCCAAGCCGAGCGCGTGGCACAGTTGCACCGCGACATCGACAACCTGAACGTGCTCGTCGTTACCCAGCAACAGGTGTTCAACGAGTTCTCCAGCGGCACACCCGATGCCATGGCCATCAGGCTCATGTGCAAGATGTTCTATGACCGCGACAAGACCAAGTTCAAAAACCTGCTCATGTTCGGCTACGGCAGTTTCGACAACCGCAACCTCACGGGTGACCGCAAGAACCTGCTTATCACCTACGAGACCGACGTAAGCAACACCGAGGACTTCTCCTACACCAGCGACGACTTCTTTGGCATTCTCGACGATGACTCGGCCGACAATATTGCACAAGATATGTTGCGACTGGGTGTGGGACGCTACACGCCCACCTCGCTCGAAGAGGCCAAGAACGACGTGGACAAACTTGAGGAATACCTCACCGACGACCACTATGGCGCATGGCGCAACAATTGTATGATTGCCAGCGACCAGTTCGACGATGGCCTGCACGAGTTCCAAAGTGAGGGCATCGCGCGACTGTGCGACGGCGGACTGGGCTCGCCCATGTACACCAAGCGCCTCTTCGTGGGCATGTATCCGCTCGATGTGCTCGAGAAGCAGTCTATCATCGAGGGCAAGGCTGCAAATACCGCCACCGAAGCAAAACGCCTGTGGAAATCCTATATGCGCCAGGGACAGTACTTCGCCAGTTACATAGGCCACGGCGGATCCGGCGGTCTCTCCAAACTCAACCACATGTGGAACAACAACGACGTGCTCGAAACCGACTACAGCCACTGGCCCATCATGACGCTCGCTTGCTGCGACGTGGCACGCTATGACTGCGACGACCGCGGCATCGGCGAGGTGATGTTCCACAAGCGCAACGGCGGTGCCATCGCACTGCTCGCTTCGGCACGACAGGTCTACGCCACCGACAACGACGCACTCAACCAGGCTTTCGTCAAGGCACTGTTCTCCTACAAGGCCAACGGATATATGCCCACCCTGGGTGAGGTGTATATGAAGTCAAAACAGTCGTTCGGCGACAAGGAGAACACCAACAAGATGTCCTACATGCTCCTGGGCGACCCGGCAATCAAAATCAACTACCCGCTGCCGCTTTTCGACATCACCTTGTTGAACAACACGCAGCCCGTCAAGAACAACAAGATTGAGGTCTACCCCATGCAGGAACTCACCATTGAGGCACGCGTGAAGAAGGAGGACGGCACGCTCGACACCGACTTCAACGGCGACGCCACAATCACCCTGCTCGACAGTGCCGCCTTCTTCGCAACAGCAAGCAGTGTGGTGAACCGCGTGACCATCTCGCGCGACATCTACTACCCGCGCAATGAGTTAGCCACCATCACCGGACGCGTGGAGAACGGCATCTTCACCGGCACCATCGTCGTGCCCAAGCAGTGCCATGGCGGATATGCACAAATCCGCACCTACGCCCACCGCGAAGGCACCACCCAAATGGTGAATGGCGTAAGCCCCGACAGCACCATCTTCATCAACCCCTACAACGAAGAGATGGCCACTGTGGTCGACAACGAGGCGCCCGTCATTGAGCACTTCTACATCAACGAAGAGGAGCAATTCAACATGTCGCCCATCGTGGAGAGCGCTTGCACGGTGCACATCGAGGCCACCGACAACATCGGGCTCAACACCCAACTCAACGAGGTTGGCGGTGCCATCACTTTGCTGCTCGACGGCAGCACTTCGGTCTACGAGGTCAACGACTATGTGACGCTGAGCAACGGCTCGCGCGTGCTCACCACGCATGTGCCCCTCGAGAACCTCTCCGTGGGACGCCACACCCTTGTGGTTAACGTGTGCGACATGAACGGCAACACCGCCACCAAGGCCATCGAGTTCTTCGTGGGCAGCCCCGACATCGAGGCCGCGCTCAGCGTGGAGGAAGAGCCCGCTGTGCAACAGGTTACGTTCAACTTCGTGAGCAAACTCGACACCACGCCAGCCACTACGGTCAAGGTGCTCGACGCCATGGGCAACCTGGTGTGGATGCAGAACACCTCGTCGTTCCCCATCGTGTGGAACCTGAACGACAACACGGGCGCACGCGTGGCACCAGGACTCTACCACTACTTTGGCACCTTTGACGACGGCGTGAACTACGGCGGCACGCCCATTGGCGACCTCATCGTCGTGGACCCCGTCAAGACAGCCGAGTAATCGAGCCTGCACACGCATCACGACACGCATCACGAGCGAGGAGGTCCTCCATCAGGGCTTCCTCGCTCGCCGTTATGCCTGCAGCACGAAAAAAAATCGGGCGGCGAACACTTTTTTGTTTGCCCATGTCGCAAAAAAGCATTACCTTTGCAGTCGCGATTTTTCCGAAAGGCACGAATAAGTGTCGTCCACGAGGGGCGACCGCCGTACGGACCAACTGTAATACAAGGTTTTATAAATGTACGCAATTGTAGAGATTCAGGGACAACAGTTCCGCGCCGAGGCCGGCAAGAAACTGTATGTTCACTATCTGGGCAACAACGCCGCTGAGGGAGAGAAAGTTGAGTTTGACAAGGTGCTTCTCGTCGATGCCGACGGTGCCGTGACTGTGGGAGCCCCCACCGTAGAAGGCGCAAAGGTCGTGTGCGAGGTCAAGAACCCGCTCGTCAAGGGAGAGCACATCATCGTGTTCAAGAAGAAACGCCGCAAAGGCTATCGCCGTCTCAACGGACACCGCCAGCAGTTTACCCAGCTCGAGATCAAGGAAGTCATTGCTTAAACCACTATTAAAATTTCATTACGATTATGGCACATAAAAAAGGTGTAGGTAGTTCGAAGAACGGACGTGAGAGCGAAAGCAAACGTCTGGGCGTGAAAATTTATGGTGGTCAATTCGCTAAGGCTGGCAACATCATCCGCCGCCAGCGTGGCACTCAGCATCGCCCCGGCTTGAACGTGGGCATGGGCAAGGACCACACCCTCTATGCACTTGTCGATGGTACCGTGCAGTTCCAGCACCGCGCTGGACACGTGTTCATCAACGTGATTGAGGCACCGCAGAACGAGCAGAACTAAGAAAAGCGACAACTTGGCGCTTTTTCGCTACAGCGAGGCGAATTCACACACTGAGTGAGTTCGCCTCACTTTTTTTAACCCCCAAAACACTACTTTTTTAAATAAAAATCACTAACTTTGCAAGTTGCAAACACATATTGAATTTTAATAACTTATAAACACATAACGACACATGAAATTTCTTTCCACCTTACGCTTTTGCTCGACGCTGGCAATCGTGGCATTGTGCGCCAATTTCGCCATGGCCGCAAACCGTCTGTACATCGAGGACTTCAGCATCGCCCCAGGCGAAGAAAAAGCAGTAGATGTCATCCTTGAAAATGACGTACCAGTTACAAGTCTACAACTTTATTGGAGCCTCCCCGAGGGATTTACTTTCAACCGACGCAGTACCACAAATTCGGCCACAGAACGCCTGAGCGACGACTGGAACATCAGCGCAAATCTCCATAATGGACAAGTCATCGTGCTCTTTGAGGACGAGTATCAGGAAACCCCCATTGAACCTGGAAAGGGGGCCATTTGCAAGATTTACATCACTGCACCAGAAGGTTTTTCGGGGCGCCATGAATCCCTGCTCCACGATTTGGAAATAAACGACACTGATTTTGAGATTTACAATCCCGAAGACCACACCGTAATCATCAGTGGCCCGACTGCCGGCACGCCCCTTGCAACCATCAACGCCTCGGGCGAAGAGGGCCAAGAGTATACCGTGGCCGACGACCTGACCATCATGGCCACCGTCCAGGGCGGACTCCTGTTTGCCACCGATGGCGCTGGCGAGTGGATTAAGATTCTCTCGGGCGACTTTGCTGACGATGTTGCCGACATGCAGGCGTTTGCCGCTGGCACCACCAAGGCCACCTACAACAAAATCAATGGCAACGGCCAACTCACCCTCACCGCTTGCCCCGAGGCTGGCAATCCTGCCGACCTGGCTCTCACCACCTACGACCTCAGCCAGCCCTTCGCACCGAAGGCCAACGAGGTGATTAACATCATTGGCTACTTCTATGGCGACGTGCTGCGCGGATATGCCGGCTTGGGACAAAGCGCATCGCTCAACCTGGCATGGTGCACCAACGAAAGCAGCCTCATGGTGGGCAAGCAATACAAAATCGACAAGGCCATTGTGCAACTCAAGGAGGCATGGAAGGATGGTGACGGTGCACCGCGTCGCATCAACCCCGAGGACTACGACTACGCCTTCCAAAACTACGAAATCTATCCCACCGTCCTGCCCGACACCCCCACCGCCATCGAGGAGGTGACTGTCGCCAACGACGCTGCCGAGCAGTGGATTGACCTGGGCGGACGCCTCTTGAACCAGCAACCGCAAGCCGCTGGTATCTACATCCGCATTGCTAACGGCAAAGCACAAAAAGTCGTCGTAAAATAACATTTTCTCCTTCACACACATCACAATGAAACATCTGCGCAACATAGCCGTTACGCTCTTAGCAGCCACCTCGATGATGGCAAGTGCCGTGGTCGTGCACAACACAGCGGGCAACCTGAGCAATCTGGTTACCGATGTGGAGACTAGGCAACTCACCATCACTGGCACACTCGACGCACGCGATTTTGCCTTTATCCATGACGAACTCGCTGCCCTTGAGACGCTCGACATGAGCGGTGCACAAATCGTGGCCTACGACGCTGGGCGCGCCGCCACAGAGTGGTCCAACGCCGCCGATGAACTGCCAGCCTACGCACTGGCAGCCAAACCGCTGCGGCAAGTCACATTGCCCGCCGCGCTCACCATCGTGGGCGAGGGCGCCTTTGCTGGCTGCCGACAACTCACTGCCATTGAGTTTCCCACCACAATCGCCACAATCGGCGACTTCGCCTTCAGCGCCACAGGACTCACCGCCGTGACGGTTCCTGCCGGCATCACCTCTATGGGCAAGGAGGTGTTTGCACATTGCCCAAGTTTGGCCACGGCAGTCATCAACAGCCTCATCGTGGGTGATGCCGCGTTCCTCGACGATGCCGCCCTGGCAACGGTCACGCTGGGAAGCGGTGTGACGCGCGTGGGCCAAAAGGCCTTCGCTGGCACCGGGCTCACGCTGCTCGACGCCACCGCCGCCACGCAACTCGCCACGGTCAACGACTGGGCCTTCACGGGCGCAGCGCTTTCGTCTATCGCACTTCCGGCAAGCGTCACCACCGTGGGACGCGGAGCCTTGTTTGGCGCCACAAAACTCACGTCGGCAACGCTGCCGCAAGCACTCGACGAAGTGCCCGACTACGCATTTGTGGCCACTAAGGTCGACATGGCACACGTGGTGCCCGCCGAGGCTACGGCCATTGGCAACTATGCCTTCTACAACTTAGACCAGGCTGTCGATACCGTGTTCCTACCCGCTTCGCTCTCGCACATCGGCGACCGCGCTTTTGCCGGCACGCTCGGCATCAAGAACTACGCCGTGCCCACCGCCAGCGTGCCCACGCTGGGCGAACTCGTGTGGGAAGGCGTGAACCAGCCTGTGGTGAACGTGAAAACGGCCAGCAACGAGTTGAGCGACGCTTTCGCACAAGCCGACCAGTGGAAGGAATTCCACATCTTGCGCCTCTACCTTCTGGGCGACGTGAACAACGACGGAAACATCACTGTAGCCGATATTACTGCCACTCGCTCATATTTGCTTGGCAACAACCCCAGGGTGTTCATCTTTGAGGCCGCCGACATCAACAACGATGGAAGCATCACGGCTAACGATATCAGTCGCCTGCGCAACAAGATTCTTAG
>CACWKM010000062.1 GCA_902761475.1 uncultured Bacteroidales bacterium | reverse complement strand
CCATGCTCAACCTGCGCAACCTCAAAGCGCGCAACCTGTGGCAAAACGGCATGGAGAAGGAATACTTCACCGCGCTCACCGACATCTTGCGTGTCTACATCAACCGACGCTTTGGCATCAACGCAGTGGAGATGACCACATCGCAAATCATCGACACCCTGCACGAGCATGGCGAAGCACGAGCCGCAGGCGAACAACTGAGCCTGTTCCTCGAAGTGGCCGACTTTGTGAAGTTCGCTGCCATGCGTCCGCTTGCCGACGACAACGAGCAGGCGTTCAAGCGCGCCGTGTACTTCGTTGAGGCCACAAAACCCGTTGTCCAAGAGACCGCGACGCCCGCAGGAAAGGAGGTGACACCATGACGCATCTGGCTCATCCCGCATGGCTCTGGCTACTGCTATTGCTGGTGCCACTCATCGCATGGCGATACTACACCTATCGTCGCAGCCACCCCTCGCTGCGCGTATCGTCGACGACGGCCTTCGACAACACGGGGCTGAGTTGGCGAGTCATCGCACACCACCTCTCGTGGTTGCTCAAACTGGCTTGCGCAGCGGTGCTCATCGTGATTTTGTGCCGGCCGCAATCGCACGACAGTTGGTCGACAAGCGACGTAGAAGGCACCGACATTGTGCTGGCGCTGGATGTGTCCACGAGTATGCTCGCCCGTGACTTCAAGCCTAACCGCTTCGAAGCCGCCAAGGACGTGGCAGTGAATTTTGTCACCGGACGCGAACACGACAACATCGGCTTGGTGCTTTTTGCCGCCGAGAGTTACACACAAGTGCCCATGACCATGGACAACGCCACGCTCATCAACGCCATCGAAGGCATCAAGATGGGCATGCTCGAGGATGGCACCGCCATTGGCGACGGCATTGCCACGGCCATCAACCGCATTAGAGATGGCAAGGCAAAGAGCAAGAGCATCATCTTGCTCACCGACGGCTCTAACAACACTGGCGTCGTGGCACCGCTCACCGCCGCGCAAGTGGCGCTCAAGTACGGCATCAAAATCTACACCATCGGTGTGGGCAGCAACGGCACGGCCGACTTCCCGGTCGCCATCGACTACGCGGGCAACTACCAGTACCAGAGGCTACCAGTGGTTATCGACGAAAACACGCTGCGCAAAATCGCGCAGACCACCGGAGGCAAGTACTTCCGCGCCACCAGCAAGGGGGTGCTCAACAACATCTTCAAGGAAATCGACAAATTGGAAAAAACGCAACTCGAGGTGCAACGATTCACCCACACACGCGACGACTTCATGCCCTGGGCGTGGCTCTTGCTGGCACTGGCCGCACTGGCCATGTTGCTCGACTACACCGTGCTGCGACACATTCCATCCTGACAATCTATTGATAGGTACTAAAGCATGACCACATTTGCCAATCCACAATATTTCTACCTGCTCCTGCTGCTGCCTGTGGTGGCAGGGCTCTTCTACTTGACTCGACGCAAGCGACAAGCCATGCTTGCACGCTATGGCAAGGCGAGTTCGCTCAGGGCACTCATGCCCAACGTGTCGCCCTACAAGCCCTGGATAAAATTGGGCATCGAACTTGCGCTGCTGCTGTGCATCATCACCATGCTCGCTCGACCACTCGCCGGCGGACGCCACGCCACCACCAAGGTGCATGGCATCGAGGTGATGGTGGCGGTGGACGTGAGCAACTCCATGAATGCGTCCAGCACCGACAATCCACAGGATGTGAGTCGACTGCAACGCGCTAAGTTTATCGTGGAGAAACTCATCGACCATTTCGACAACGACAAGGTGGGCCTCCTGGTGTTTGCAGGCAACGCCTACATGCAGATGCCGCTTACTGCCGACATCGGAGCCGCCAAACTCTTCCTGAACGACATCAACACCAGCATGGCGCCCACGCAGGGCACGGCCATCGGTGCCGCCATCAACTTGGCACGACAGGCATTCTCGCAAAACAAGAAGTCGAGAAAGACCATCATCGTCATCACCGATGGCGAGAACTTTGAGGACGATGCTGTGCAGGCGGCCGCCGAAGCGCAAAAGGCGGGCATCACAGTCAATGTGATGGGCGTGGGCTCTACCCACGGCGCGCCCATACCAATGCCCGACGGCGGATACATGACCGACGACGAGGGACAACCCGTCACCACCTATCTGAATGAGGACATGGCACAAAAAATCGCACAAGCCGGCAAGGGAACCTATGTCAACGGCAGTGCGGCAAATGCCATCGACACCTTGCGAGACACGCTCGACACGCTGGCGAAGACCGACCTCGACACCATCGACTATTCGCAACAAGACGAACTCTTCCCCTGGTTAGCGGCACTCGCTCTGCTGTTGGTTTTCGCATGGGTAGCACTCCTCGAAAGGAAAAACCCCTGGTTGCAAAAGTTCAACTTCTTTAGCCGCAACACGAAACAATGACACACCGCAATATTTCTCACATTATTATCTTGCTGGCAATGTGTGGCCTCTTTTTGGTCTCATGTGGCAACGATGCGCCCGAAATCCCCACCGTCAAGAAGGAGCGCAAGCACATTCGTCGCGGTAACAAAGACTATAACGACAAGCGTTATGCCGAGGCCGAGGTGAGTTACATCAAGGCGCTGCAAGAGGCGCCCACGAGTCCCATCGCACGCTATAACTTGGCGCTGGCCCTGCTGCGACAAGGCGACATGAGCAATCGCAACGACGGAGGCGACTCGCTCGTGAACCGCGCCACGCAACTACTCGAGCAGGTGGCCAAAGAGCGCGTCACGCCCCAACTCACGTCGCACGCTTGCTACGCACTGGGAAATGTGGCCTATTCGCGCGAAGACTACGCACAAGCCATCGAGCACTATAAGAACGCACTGCGCTGCGACCCGCTCGACGACGAAGCGCGCGACAACCTGAGGCTCGCACAACTCAAGCAACAGCAGCAACAACAAAACGGCGGAGGCGGAGGCGGCAACGATCAGGACCAAAACAAGGACCAGAACCAAGATCAAAACAAAGATCAGCAACAAAACGACAAAAATCAGGACCAGAACAAGGATAACGAGCAAAATAAAGACCAAAACGACAAAAACCAGCAAGACCAGTCGCAAAATGGCGACAAGGACTCGCAAGACGGCAAACAACAACAGCAGCAAGGCGGCATGAGCCAGCAAAATATGGAGCAAATCCTCCAAACGATGAAGCAACGCGAAAACGCCACGCAGCAACGCATCAACGCCGAGCGGGCCGCCGAACAAAAGCGCGAACGCATGCGCACTAACAAGAAATGGTAATGAACAGAACGATACGACAATTCTTGCTCCTCGCCATTGCGCTCTGCAGTGCAATGAGCCTGCACGCTGCGGTGACTTTCGTCGCACAAGCGCCGGCTCGTGTGGTCGAGGGCAACAAGTTTAACGTCACTTTTGTCCTGAGCAATGCCGAAGGATCGGGCTTCACACCGCCCGAGATTGCCGGAGCCACTAAAATCTTCGGACCCGCGCTGTCCACGAGTTACAGTTCGTCGTGGGTCAACGGGAAATCCTCGCACAGTTCATCGCAAGAGTACACCATGATATATAAGGCCACGCGCACCGGGCGGTTGGCCATCGGGCCAGCCAGCATCGACGTGAACGGTCATCGCATGACCACACGCCCCATCAGCGTGGAGGTGGTAGCGGCCAACCACAGTGGCGGCGGGGGCAATGGCTATGACCCCGACCCCTACCCTCAACACCAACAGCAACAGCGCCAGCGGCAATGGGAGGACCCGCTTGCACAAAGTGCCGACAAGGCTGTGACGGGAAAAGACCTCTTCGTGCGCATCGAGATGTCAAGGCCCAGGGTGTTTGAGCAACAAGCAGTGGTGTGCACCATCAAACTCTACACCAAGTATCAGATTTCTAAATTCATGCCCACACTGCAGCCCTCGTTCGACGGATTTCTCATCGAGGAAGTGCCCATGCAACCCAGTCTGAACAACGTGGAGACATACAACGGGCAACAATACATGGTGGCTGTGCTCAAGAAGTGCATTTTGTACCCGCAGCAGTCGGGCAAACTAACCATCACCAGTGGCAACTACGACGTGAACGCTGTGCAATATGAGAACTTCCGCACACCGTTCGGCACGCTCTCGCAGCCTGTCGAAAAAGAACTGAAGGTGACATCCAACTCGGCCACGGTCAACATCTTGCCGCTGCCCGAGCCTCGCCCCGCCTCGTTCACAGGAGCAGTGGGCAAATTCCAGGTCACTACCGACCTCAAGCCGACCTCGCTTAAAACCTATCAGGCGGCAACCTATAGTTATAACATCACGGGCACAGGCAACATCAAGTACATCAAGGCACCAGAGTTGACATGGCCCAAGCAATTCGATGTCTATGACCCCAAGAACACTGTCACGGCCACACCGGGCGCTGGCAATGTGAGCGGAAGCGTGCGCATCGACTACACGTTCATCCCGCAGTTCGCTGGGGAGTTCGACCTGCCAGCCACGGAGTTCACCTATTTCGACCCCGAGAAAGAGCAGTATGAGCACATCGCGGTACCAGCACGCCATCTGGTGGTGGCAAAGGGAGAGGGAGCGCCATCGGCTCACTACACGGCAGCCAACATTGAATTGCGACCCGACGCGAAAGGCGACTTAGGGCTTAGCCGCAAGCAGTCTTTCCTGCTCGACAAACCGCTCTACTACGCTGGCTATGCCATCCCGCTGGCGGCTTTCATCGCCCTGCTCTACTTCTATCGCAAGACGCTGCGCGAACGCGCCGACGTGCTCGGCATGCGCACTAAGCGCGCTAGCAAGGTGGCAAACAAGCGACTCAAGAATGCGCGCACTCTGGCCACACAGGGAAATCGAACAGCATTCTATGCCGAGATGCTCACCGCTTTGTGGGGATACATGAGCGACAAACTGAGCATTCCTGGCTCGGAACTGAACAAAGACAACATCGCCACCGAACTCGAGGCCTACGGCGTGGACGAAACACTGCGCAACGAAGCAATTGCGCTCATCGACCAGTGTGAGTTTGCACAATATGCTCCACAACTCGAGAGTGACGACATGAACCACACGCTCGACACCGCCACCAGCATCATCGACAGGCTGGAGGGTGTAAAACGAGTCAATAAAACCGCTGCATCATGACCAAGCGTTTGATATATTGCATTTTCATGCTGTGTCTCGCAGCACTCGCCACACAGGCACAGCAAGCGGCCTCCATCACCGACCGCGCCGCACAAGCAGCGCACGACGAGATGTATAACGATGCACTCAAACTGTATCGTGAGGCGGAGCACACACAGGGCGCATCAAGCGCACTCTACTACAACATGGCCAACACCTACTACCACCTCAAGGACAACCCTCGGGCCATCTTGTACTATGAGCGCGCATTGAAACTCGACCCGGCCAACGACGACGCCAGATTCAACTTGAATTTGGTGCGCACCAAGGCACAAATCCACGACGAGAGCAACAAGAACTACCTACTCACTCAAATCGACAACCTCGTGGGTAGGGCTTCGAGCAACACCTGGGCCACGGTGGCACTGATGGCGTTCGTGCTCATGCTCATCTGCGCAGGCATTTACCTGTTTATGGACGATGTGGCGGCACGCAAGGTGGGCTTCTTCGGAGGCATTGCGCTCTTGGTCATCTCTGCACTCTCACTGTGGAGCGCCATCGCCATGTATGAACGCACGGCGCACGGCCACCAAGCCATCGTCATGGAGACAGAGGTGCTGCTCAGCGACTCACCCAGGCCAGTAAAGCAAGCCGCAAAGGCGGTGGGCAAGTTGCAGGCAGGACAAAAGGTGAACATTGTGGACAGCATCGACGCACAAGGACAACGATTGTTCGCCATAGAGATGCCCGGCAAGATGCAAGCATGGCTCAATGCCACGCAAGTGGAAAAAATCTGACTTTAAAGCAGATTAAAATGTTGGAAAACAACGATTGAGCCGAGGATGCTGCCGCACCGCAGTCATTTGCGCTACTTGGTAGCAGCACCGACAAACAACACATCACCCACTTCAAAAACTTAAAAATCGATATATGATTGAACAACTGCAAAGCATCGACGTTGCTTGTTTCTCTTCCATCAATGGACTGCATGGCATCTTCATGGACCATGCCATGTGGCTCGTTTCGGGCAAGTTGTCATGGCTATTGCTGCTGCTTGCGGTGCTCTACGTGGGTTGGCGCAAAGGATGGCGCACCATGTTGCTGCTCGTGCTCGCCATTGGACTGGCGATTTTGCTGGCCGACCAACTTTCGTCAGGACTTATCAAGCACTTGGTGGAGCGACCCAGGCCGTCGCACAATCATGAACTCGACGCGACCATCCACCTCGTGAATGGCTACCGCGGAGGGGCTTATGGCTTTGTCTCAAGCCATGCGGCAAACTCACTGGCCACCTGCCTGTTTTTGTGCCTGATATTGCGCAATGCTTTCACCACGGTCACCCTCATGCTGTGGACGCTGCTGCAATGCTACAGCCGCATCTACCTGGGGGTGCACTACCCTGGCGACATTGCCGGAGGGTTAATAGTGGGCGCCATCGTGGCATTCATTGTCTATTGGTTCTGGAAATGGGCCTCAAAGCGATACTTGCATGCCGACCCACGTGGTGTGTTCACACCTCGCGACGCACGGCTCGTCGCCAACGCAACATGGTGCAACGTGTTGATTATAACCGCTCTGGCCACCATCTTCACATTCGCCACCACTTAAAAATGGTGAAATTATTTGGTCATTAGACAAATAATTGCTAACTTTACTGACTGAATATAATTTTTACAACCACACACAATAGCATTATCTCATCGATATTTATCATTATGCCACGGACTATTACATTCAACGAACTTCGTCGCATCAAGAGCCAACTCCCCGAGGGTAGCATCCACGAGATTGCCGACAAGTTGCAACTCACTCCACAATCGGTTAGGAACTACTTCGGCGGGTCGAACTACGATTTTGGCACCAATATGGGTGTTCACATCGAACCTGGACCCGACGGTGGATACGTAATCCTGGACGACCCGCAAATCCTTGACATGGCACTCGACATCCTCAACCGCAGCCGCAAGCCCGCGGGAGAGTAAGCGACATCCATGACACAAGAATTCAACCACACAGTGCATCAAAGACCGAACTCAACGCACAAACTTGCGAACGCGGGTTCAATCTTTGATGCACGGTTGTTTTTTAGGCGGACATGAGAATGCTTTTTCTATTTTTTTCACTAACTTTGTAGGTTGAAACGAGTAAACCATGGCGACTACAACGACGTCTAATGGAAAAACTTGTTTAAGGCATTATTGATTATGGCTAACGGCAATTCCACCATCACGCGCTCTTTGCGCTGGTTCTTCGGCATATTCATGGTGTGCGTCTATCTAGGAATGGGCACTGCACTGGCGCTCAACATCTTCGATTGGGACAACACCTTGCTCTGGAAAACCATCCGATGGACTATGGCTACAATCTTTGTCCTTTACGGCATCTATCGAGCATATAGGCAAGTCAAGGGCATCGATTACTACCAGGGACGTGAAGATGAATATGCCTACTACGACGAGGACGAAGAGGACAACAACGAACAACCACAAAAATGAAAAGCATCATGCGACATATTGCACTCACGGCGATGGCAACACTGCTCATGCTGGGGACTACCGCGTGCCAACAACGCAAAGCCACCAACACCAGCACGCAAGGCATCGCTAAAATCAACTGCGACGAATCGTTCCGCAACATTCTCGACCAGGAAATCGAGGTGTTTGAGTACACCTACCCCGATGCCAACATCATGCCGAGATACATGGACGAGGCCGCAGCACTCGACTCGTTGCTGCACAAGCATTGCGACCTCATCATCACCTCGCGTGACCTCACCGACCAGCAACGCGACATCCTGAAGAAACAAGGGCGTGCATTCCGCTCCCGCAAAATCGCCGTCGATGCTGTCGCCATCATCGTCAACAAGAACAACGACATCGACGAACTCTCGATGGACGACCTGCGAGAAATATTCACCGGTAAGGTGAAACGATGGGGAGACGTGTTTCCCACAAAACTCAAGAACGACTCCATCAACATCGTCTTCGACGACAACGGCTCGGGCATCATGCACTACATGCAGGACAAGTTTCTCAATGGTGGCAAGTTTGGCAAAAACGTCTTTGCACAGCACTCCACCGAGGATGTGTTCAAAGCAGTGCAATCACACAAAAATGCCATCGGGTTTGTGGGAGTGAGTTGGATTACTGCCGACATGAGCAGCAACGAACTCACCATGGAACAAAGAATCGACGACCTCAAGAACAAGAATGAGGTGAGCGCCATAGACTTCACCGACCGTATCAAGGTGATGAAAATTCGCGGCGACGACCAGGTGCAAGGATGCAAGCCATATCAGGCCTACATCAACGACGGCAGTTACCCGCTGTTCCGGGTCATCTGGGCCATCGACGCAAGTGCAGGAGGTACACTCGACCACGGATTCTTCTCATTCCTCACTGGAGTTATCGGGCAAAAGATTATTTTGCAAACGGGCATTTTGCCTGCCGCCGAGCCAGTGAGATATGTCGAGACCTACCGCAACTAAACGGGCAATCGAAGCATTTGGCACACTTTTTGCACGATTGCCAACACAACCGAGAGTGTAAACAAGAAAATTAATATCTTAAAAGTTAAACGACAATGAAAACAAAGTTCTTTTTCGCTTCCATTGCGCTCATTGCGGCATCAATCACGAGTTTCGCACAGGGCTACAAGGATGGAATTGAGTACTACAAGATTGGCCAGTTTGACAATGCCAAGGAACTGCTTGAGCGCAACCTCAACGCAGCATCGACCGACAAGGCCGAGGCATTCTACTATCTCGGTCAAGTAGCATTGCACCAAGGTAATACGGCAGCAGCCAAGTCGTTCTTCGACAAGGGTGTTACCGCTAACCCCAACAATCCCCTCAACTATGTGGGACAGGGTGCACTCGCAGTCAAGGCTGGAGCCGACGGCAAGGCCTTCTTCGATCAGGCACGCAAACTCGCCAAGAAAGACTGCGCACTTGAGATGCAAATCGCAAGGGCTATGTACGACGCTAACCCCGTCAAGTATGCCAAGGACATCACCAAGTGCATCAACAACGCACGCAAGTGGAACGCCAAGGATCCCGCCAGTTACATCTTCGAGGGCGACACCTATGCCGACAAGCAGGAATGGGGTGCTGCCGCTGGACAATATGAACTCGCGTTCACCAACGACGACGACAATGTGGAGGCCTATGTGAAGTATGCTAACACCTACTTCAACGTCAACCCCGACATGGCTATCGCACGTCTTGAGGAACTCAACACCAAGAAACCGAACATCGCGCTCGTTCAGCGTCAACTCGCCGAGAAGTACTATAGCGACAACCAGGGTGTAAAGGCTGCCGAGAAATACGGCGAGTACATCCAGAACCCCAACCACTTCACCCAGGATGAGGTGCGCTTCGTGCAACTCCTCTTCTTCGGACAGAAGTACAACGAGTCGCTCAACCTGGCCAAGAGCATCGTCAATGCTGCAACCTCGTCACAGACCGACAAGTTCTACATGCGCCGCATGATGCTCTACAACTTGCTTCAACTCGAGGACTATGTGCAGGCTGTCGAGGTTGGCAAGCAATTCTTCGACATGGCGCTTCCCGCTGGCTCTACCTACGAGGTGCACGACTATAAATACTACGCAAAGGCATTGCAAAAATTGAACATGGCCGAAGAGGCTGTAGCTGCTTATGAGAAAGCCATTGAGCTTAATCCAAAGAACCTC
>CACWKM010000061.1 GCA_902761475.1 uncultured Bacteroidales bacterium | reverse complement strand
GCTCGATTTGGCGGCCTGTGGCTTTGTCGATGGTCTCGCGGTAGATGCGCGAGATGCGGTAATACTTGCCGTCGTCGTCGAGGTGAAAGTGGTGGCCTTCTTCGGCAAGGCGGTAGGAGTGGGGGAGTTCGGCGGTAGTGCGCAGTTCGGCATGGAGCGTGTCGCCCTCGCACCAGGTGCACAGTTGCATGGGGTGGGTGGTGTCGTTGCGAAACCGCAGGTCCAGGAAGTTGTAGTTCACCGATGTGCCGGCGCTATAGGGCACGCGAATGCCGCCCGGGTCGGGTGCCAGCGCGTCGGAGTGGTGGTGTCGCTCGGTCACGGTGAGCGGACTGTGGATGGCGAGCAGGTGCAGGGTGTTGGCGAGGTTGCACAATCCGCCGCCCACGCCCGCCACGAGGCGTCCGTTCACCAGTACGCGCCCCTCGCTATAGCCGTTGCGCTTGCTGGTCTTTCCCACTTGTCGCCAAAAGGAGAACGTCTCGCCGGGGGCGATGACGAGGCCGTCGATTTTGCTGCACGCCAACTTGATGTTGCTGGCCTTGTTGCGCTGCAGCGTCTCGTCGATGCCCGGACCGCGCTTAATCATGTCGCCCCCCGTGGCAAAAACCACCACGGGCAGACGCTTCGGCAGGCGTCGCGAGGCATAGCGCTCATGGCCAAGCAGGTTCTTGAGGTGGCGCTTGATAATCTCCTTGTGAAGTGAGATGGCGTAGGTGAGCGGAGAGATTTCGCAGAACAGTTTTTTCCTCTTTGCCATGGGTGGTTATTGCTTGATGAGTTCAAAGACAAGATAGGAACTATATTCTCGCAAGAAACTGTTGGCGAGCGCATAGTCGGCCGTGGTGAGCCACCGTCGCAAGCGTTTGGGGAGTTTGTGGACGGGCATCATCATCACGCCAAATCGGCGTTGCAGGGCAAACTTGCCCTCGACAAGCGCTTGTACGTCGCTTGTGGACAATGCCGTGCCGCCATGCCAGTTGGCTTGACGGTGGTGCAGCAACTGGCGGCGCTTGCGCGACGGAATGTCAAAGATGAAGCGTCCGCCGGGCTTGAGTATGCGCCACGCCTCGTCGATGACCTGCTTCACGGTGGCTGCGTCGAGGTGCATCATCAGGTGAAAACAAAACACGACGTCAAACGAGCCATCGTCGAACCCCGTGCTGGTGGCCGAGGCGAGCGTGAATTGCACTTCGGGGTGTCGCTCTCGGGCTTTCGCCATCATCTCGTTGCTGGCGTCGAGGCCGTGCGTGGCATAGTTGGTGAGGCGGCCTGTTCCGCAAGCCATCTCGAGCCGCCGGGTGTCGTCGTCGAGGCGGATGAGCCGGTCGAGCACACGGCGCTCCTGCGCGTCGACAAAGCGGCCGTAACTGTTGTTGAAACGGCTCTCGTCGTAACTCGACGCGATGTGGTCGTAGTATTCAACGACTTCGTTGTGTGGCATCATCGAAAGTTTTCTGCAAAAATAAGCAATAACGCCCAAACGGCCAAAAGAAACTGCCGTTGCGCACTTTTGCCCTCGAGATAGGGGTGGAGTGAAAAGTTTTTAGTAATTTTGCAGGCTGATTACTGAAATTTTTCTTTATTTTATCGATTATATCACAATTATTTGTTGAGATGAAAGCATTTGTATTTCCTGGACAAGGTGCCCAATTCGTGGGAATGGGCAAGGATTTGTATGAGAATAACGCTCAGGCGCGCGAGTTGTTTGAGAAGGCCAACGAGGTGCTGGGTTTCCGCATTACCGACTTGATGTTTGAGGGTACTGAGGACGACCTGAAGCAGACCAAGGTGACTCAACCCGCCGTATTCCTTCACTCGGTGATATTGGCTCTCACGCTGGGCGACGAGTTCTGCCCCGACATGGTTGCCGGTCACTCGTTGGGCGAGTTCTCGGCCCTTGTCGCCGCTGGCGTGCTCCCCTTTGAGCAGGGCTTGAAACTGGTTGAGACGCGTGCCCTTGCCATGCAGAAGGCTTGCGAGGCCGCTCCCTCGACTATGGCAGCCATCATCGGCTTGCCCGACGAGAAGGTGGAGGAGATATGTGCCGGCATTGAGGGCGTGTGCGTTCCCGCCAACTACAATAGTCCCGGCCAGGTGGTGATTTCGGGCACGATGGAAGCCATTGCCGCTGCTTGCGAGCAGTTCAAGGCCGCCGGTGCCAAGCGCGCCCTGCCGCTCAAGGTGGGTGGTGCTTTCCACTCGCCCCTCATGGAGCCCGCCCGTGCAGAGTTGGCACAGGCCATCGAGCAGGCCGACTTCTCGGCACCGCGTTGCCCCATCTACCAGAATGTGGACGCCCTGCCGCACACCGACCCCGAAGAAATCAAGCGTAACCTCGTGGCGCAACTCACCGCTCCGGTGCGTTGGAGCCAAATCGTGGCCCGCATGGCCGCCGATGGCATGACCGAGGCCGAGGAATTAGGTCCTGGCAAGGTGCTGCAAGGCCTCATTGGTCGCACTTGCCGTGAGGTCGTAGTATCTGGTCGCCAATGAACCCGATACTTCTCGTATTGCCCATACTCACGCTGCTCATGTTCGACTTGGGCTTGACGTTGCGTATGGGCGATTTCACTTTGTTGGCGCGCCGTCCGCGAGCCGTGGTGGTGGGGCTTGTCGGACAACTCGTGGTGTTGCCGGCCATCGCCATCGCCCTTGCTACACTGTGGGACCTCTCGCCAATCTACTATGTGGGCTTGGTGCTCATTGCCTGCTGCCCGGGTGGTAGTTCGAGCAATGTGTTCTCTAAACTCGCCAACGGCGATGTGGCTTTGTCGGTGACGCTCACGGCCTTCAGCAGCATCATCACGCTGGTCACCATGCCGCTGGTCATCGCCCTGGCGCTGAAGTTGGGCGGTGGCAGCGCGCGCATGGTGGAATTGCCAGTGGGCAATCTGCTGATGCAGAACTTGGTGCTCATGTTCCTGCCCATCGTGATAGGTGCCGCTTTGCGCCACTGGCGTCCCTCGACTGCTGCGGCTATCGACAAGGTGCTGTCGCGCCTGGCCTTCCCGCTGCTCATGTTGCTGGCCGGCATCTTCTTTGTGCAGCACTACCGCACCATCGGTGCCCACATCGTGGATTTGGGCGCCTGCGTGACCGCGCTCATTGTGCTTGCCGCGCTGGTGGCGTCGCTGATGTCGCGGTTGTCCAATTTCGACAATCGGGTGCGTCGCACGCTGGTCATCGAGGTGGCTATGCAGAATGCCGCCCAGGCCATCGCGGTGGCTTCGAGCCCGTTTATCTTTAACGATGCGGTGATGGCTGTGCCGGCCATCATCTATGCGCTCATGATGAACATCGTGCTGCTCACCTATGTGGGCGTGATTCGTCATCGCGCCCAATCAAACGCCTAATCGCATGATTGAGCCATCGAAAACAACACTCTGTGTCGTGGTGCCATGCTATTGCGAGCAGGAAGTGCTGCCCGCAATCCACGCCTCGCTGCAAACCCTTCTCGATGAGTTGGTTGCCGCCGGAAAGGTGGGGAAGGAGAGCATGGTGCTCTATGTGGACGATGGCAGCACCGATGGCACATGGGATGAAATCATGCGGCTTCACGCCGCCTCGCCATCGCGTGTGCGTGGGGTGAAATTGGCCAGCAACGTGGGTCATCAGACCGCTTTGCTTGCCGGCATGGAAGCCGCCCTGGAGCATGCCGACGTGGTGGTGACCATCGATGCCGACTTGCAGGACGACGTGCGGGCCATTGAAGAGATGATGGCCAGTTACCACGCCGGCCACGATGTGGTGTACGGCGTGCGTCGCTCGCGTGCCACCGACGGCTGGTTCAAGCGCTCCACCGCCCACCTGTTTTATCGCCTCATGGGGGCGCTGGGCGCAAAACTGGTCGACAATCATGCCGACTTTCGCCTGTTGTCGCGTCGTGCCGTGCAGCAGTTGTTGCGCTATCGTGAGCGCAACCTCTTTTTGCGCGGCATGGTGCCGCTCATGGGCTATCCCAGCGCGGTGGTCTATTACGACCGCGCCCCGCGGCAGGCAGGCCACACCAAGTATCCGCTGAGCAAGATGCTCTCGTTTGCCGCTTCGGGCATCACCTCGTTCAGCACCAAGCCCATCAGTTTGCTCATAGGGTTGGGAGCCGTGTTCATCATCATCGCCATCGCGTGCTTCATCTATGTGTTGTGGCGCTGGTGGCGCGGCGAAATCATTGCCGGATGGACCTCCATCATGCTTTCCATTTGGTTTGTGGGAGGCTGCATCATCATGGGCTTGGGCATCGTGGGTGAGTATGTGGCAAAAATCTACATCGAGGTCAAAGACCGCCCCCGCTACATCATCGAGCAGACCACCGAAAATGAGCAAGAGCGGGCCGAATGACGCCTTGTTGCGGTGCGTGAGGTGATATTGCCAGAAAAAACTGCCTCGAAATCGAAAAATTATTGATAAATTTGCACCATTATGGCTAATAGCGGTGCAAATAAGGCCAAACGCATAGCAGGATGGACAATTGGCATCTTGCTGTTGCTGCTTGTCTTGTTGCCGCTGTCGCTCTACATTCCGTGGGTGCAGAATGTCGTGAAGGACTACGCCTGCCGCTGGGCTTCGCGCGAGACCGGCATGGACATCAGCGTGGGACGCATTCTGGTGAAGTTCCCGCTCGATGTGAGTCTTGACGACGTGCTCATTGTGGAGCAGAACGGCGACACCATGCTTCGCGCCGGCAATCTCACCGCCGACGTGGCCTTTGGTCCGTTGTTGCGCAAGCAGGTGCACATTAGCGAGGCGGAACTCACCGAGGCACGCTACAAATTGTCAACAGCCGACAGTTCGCTGCATCTGGCCGTGGATGTGGACGGCTGTGTGGTGAAAGGCGGCGTGGTGGACCTGGCTCGCAACCGAGTGGATGTGGCCGATGGGGCGCTGCACGGCGGCAATGTCACCCTCAACTACCTGCCATATAAGAAAGAACACGACCCCGACACCACGTCGGCGGCTCCGTGGCGCATTACCGCTCGTCACCTGACGCTCGACGACGTGGACTATGCCATGCAGATGCAGCCCACCATCGACGGCATGACAGCCCATGTGGGGCATGCCGAATTGGGCGATGGCCTGGTGGATACCGGCGCCCACAGTGTGGTGGCGCGCTATCTGCATGTGGACAGTTCGCGTGTGGACTATGAGTACCCGTCGGAGGTCTTTGCGCGAGACTACGCCGAGCGTCACCCGGTGCCCCCCGACACGATACACCATCCCAACGACACGGTGCCGTGGACGGTGCGCGCCGACAGTTTGCGCTTGAGCAACAGCAGCGCGCGCTATGCCCTCAAAGGCGCCAAGCCGGCAAGACCCAACGCCTTCGACCCCAAGGTGATAGAGGTGGACGGCATCAACGTGGCAGTGGATGAATTCAGCACGCGCGGCGCCGATGTGCGCGGCCATGTGCGCGAATTGGCCGCACGCGAGCGCAGCGGACTCCAGGTGCACAGCGGCAGTGGCGACGTGGACTGGAACGAGCAGGGAGTGGACTTGCACGGCATGAAGGTGAAAACCATGCTCAGCGACCTCGCCCTCGACGCCCATGTGGACCGCGCTATGCTCGAGGGGAAACCCCAGGGCAAACTGCGCCTCACCACCAATTCCAAGGTGGCACTGCAAGAGGTGGAGAAACTGCTGCCCGAGTATGCCCCGTTGCTCAAGGACATCCCCAAGAATTCGCCCGTGACAGTGACCGGCGACGTGCGCGGCAACGCCTCGCGCGTCGACATCGGCACCCTCACCGCCACCATGCCGCGCTATGCCAAGGCCACGGTGAGTGGCAGCATCGTCAATCCCATGGACAACAAGCGGCGCAGCGGCGACATCGCCATCGATGCGCGCTTCGACAATATCGACTTCGTGAAGCCCACCCTCATGGACAAGGCCACGCAGCGCCAGGTGAACCTGCCTCCCATGTCGCTCAAGGGCCGTGCCCACCTGGCCGGCGAGAACATCAGTGCCGACGGTATGATGACGCTTGCCACGGGCAAGGTGGTGGGGAAGGGCTCGTTCAACAGCCGCTCGCAGGCCTACGACGTGGACGCCACCTTCGACCACTTCCCGGTGAAAGCCGTGCTGCCCATGGCCGACGTCAAAGAACTCACAGGACGTGTGCGGGCGCGTGGCGACGGCTTCGATTTCTCTCGACCCTCGACCGATATCAACGCCGATGTGGACCTCACCAGCATCACCTATGCCGGCCACCGCTACGACAACCTGCGCGCTCGCCTCAACTACAACGCGGGCAACCTAAACGGCAATTTGTTGTCGCATAACGACAATTGTGACCTCAACGTGGACTTTAACGGCATCATCGACGGGCAGCACTATGTGGGGGATGCACAAGGCACCATCAACGACCTTGACCTGCGCGCGTTCAAACTCTACGACGGCAAGTGCGAGGGCAAGACCCGCTTTGCCGGCCGTTTCGACATCGATTTGGCGCAAAAACGCTACAACGGCAATGTCACCCTCACCGACCTAGACTGGACGGTGGACGACAACCGATTTGTGGCGCACGAGACGACCGCCAACTTCAACGCCGATGACGACGAGACCCATATCACCCTCGACAACGAGGACAACCACCTCAACCTCGACGCGCAAGTGGGTTTGGAAGCCTTTGTGCAAAGCATGCAGCACGTGAGCAAACTCGCCACCGAGCAATTCCGCGAGCGCTCGCTCAACATCGACACGTTGCAGCACAGTCTGCCTCCCTTCCAGTTCCAGGCCAACAACGATGTGGACAACGTGAATGCCGACCTGATCCTGACAGGCTTCACCCACGGCTCGACCCTCATCGACACCCTCACGTTCCACGCCTATGAACTTGAGGAATATCTCGCCTTCAACGCCCACATGGGCAATCGCCGCGGCACAATGGACGAGTTTGCCCAGGTCGACATCGAGGGCGGTGCCATAGGGTCCACGATAGATTTCCTCGTCACGCAGCACAACATCGACAAGGAGATGGGCTACCGGTTGGGTTGCAACGCCACGCTCACCGACACCGCTGTGAACATGCGCTTCTTCCCCGAGCAACCGGTGATAGGCTACAAGCAGTGGACGGTGAACAATGACAACATATTGAGTTATAACTATCACACCCGCATGATAGACGCCAACCTCAAGTTGGCTCACGATGAGAGTTTGATACAAGTCATCACCGATCGTGCCCCGGGCGCCACTTCCGAGGTGATGCGCGTGGATTTGGCCAATGTGCGCATCCAGGAATGGACGCGTTTCGTCCCCAACATGCCCAAGATGACAGGTGTGGTGAATGCCGACTTCGATTTGTCGTTTGACGGCAAGAACCTTTCGGGCACGAGCCTTGCCAACGTCAAGAGTTTTACCTATGATGGTCAGCGCATAGGCGACTTCGCCCTCAACACGACCTTTGGCCTCGACCCATCCACGTCGAGCACCCGTGTGAACTCCAAGTTGCTCATCGATGGTTCCGAGGTGGCTGTGGCGCTCGGTGCGCTCAACGACAGCACCGCCACCTCGCCGCTCAATGTGCAACTCAACTTGGCGCGTTTCCCGCTACGCAAAGTTTCGCCATTCATTCCTGGCAATTACCTGCGCCTGCGCGGCTATGCCAACGGCAGTCTGTCGCTCACCGGCTCGCTCGACGCTCCGTTGCTCTCGGGCACCGTGACCGGCGACTCGGCATTCCTTTCCTTGCCGCGCTACGGCATGAGTTTGGCGCTGCCGTCAACGCCCATCAATGTGAATAATAATGTGATACGCTTCGACGACTATCGCTTGATGGGCCTCAACAACCAACCCGTGTTGCTCAACGGCACTTTCGACATGCAGGACATCACCAGCCCGGTCATCGACCTTACCGCGCGTGGTCGCAACGTGCAGTTCATGAACAGCGAGCAGCGCCGCCTCAGCGACCTGTTTGGCAAAGGATTTGCCAACATTGACGCCTCGGCGCGCACCCGCGGCAACACACTCAACATCAATGCCGACCTCACCCTGCTCGCAGGGTCCAACATCACCTATGTGATGCACGACGAGGTGTCCACATTAAAAAACCGTGTGGACGAGAAAATGGTCACCTTTGTGAACTTGCGCGACAGCCTGAACGAAGATAATGTGCTCCGCACGGCAGCCGCCAAATCGATGTCGACGAGCATTGTGGCCACCGTCGATGTGGAGCAGGGCGCCAAAATCAATGTGTTCCTCAACGATGAGGGCAGCAACAATGCTGTGGTCGATGGCAGTGGCCGCTTGCGCTATGCCCTTGACTTTGCCGGCAAGGAGACTGTCACTGGCTCCTATGTGATAGAGAGCGGCAATGTGGTCTATCAGCCGCCCCTCATCTCCAAAAAGAATTTTAAGATTAACAGCGGCAGTTCACTCACGTGGACCGGCGACATGCTCAATCCGCAACTGGCGTTGACGGGTACCGAGCGCGTGAAGACCGGCGTGAGCAACGATTCTGGGTCGCGACTGGTGGAATTCTTGCTCACCGCCCATGTGGGAGGCACGTTGAGCAACATCAACCTGACCTTCGACATGAGTGCCGAGAACGATGCCGAGGTGCAGGGCGAGTTGCAGTCGCTCAACAGCGCGCAACTCTCGCAGTCGGCCATCAACATGCTCCTGTATGGTTCCTACTCGACCACCAACTCGATGGGCAACTTTACTGGTGTGGCGGCGGGCAATGCCTTGTATTCCTTCTTGCAGTCGCAACTCAATGCCTGGGCGGCCAAGAGTCTCAACGGCATCATCGACCTGTCGTTTGGCATCACGCAGTTTGAGGGTACTCGCAGCGGCAACGTGGAGACGAGTTATAGTTACCGCTTGTCGAAGTCGCTCTTCGACGACCGCTTCAAGATTGTGGTGGGAGGTGAGTACAGCACCGACGCCAAGGCCGACGAGATAGGGCTGAACCTCATCAGCGACATCTCGCTGGAATATAGTTTGAACAGGAGTGGCTCGAAATATTTGCGCCTGTTCCGCCACACGGGCAACGAGAGCATCCTCGAGGGACAAGTCACCAAGATGGGCGTGGGCTTCGTTATGAAGCGCAAAATTGCCAAGTTGGGACGTATGTTTGGCTACAAGAGCCCGGCGCAAATCATTCAGGACTCGATAGAGAAAGCGGAAAAGGCACAACAGAAAGCCATCAAGGATTCCATCGCGCAGTCCGAGAAACAACGGCAACAGGCCATCAAGGATTCCATCAAGGCGCTCTCCAGCAAACCAACCAAATCACCCGCAAAATGAAACGCACTCACAACATACTATTGCTCTTGATGCTCGCTGTGCTGCTGGGCGCGTGTTCCACAACCAGCAAACTGGGCGAGAACGACATCCTCTACACTGGCGTGAAGTATCTCAAATACCACCCCAATGCCGATAGCGTGCGCATCGAGGATGCCGTGAAGGACAACATATTCCAGGCTATCAACGTCAAGCCCAATAACCCGCTTTATTCGCCCTATGTGCGCTCACCGTTGCCCATAGGATTGTGGGTGTATAATCACATGGATCCCGATGCCAAGGGATTCAAAGGATGGATTTACAAGATGCTGGTGGCCAAGCCGGTGCTCATTCGCCGCGTGAATCCTGAGGCACGCGTGGAGATGATTAACGAACTGTTGCGCAACAATGGCTATTTCACGTCGAGCGCGCGTTATCAACTCATCAAGGGCAAGAATCCCAAGAAGGCGCGCATCGCCTACGACGTGGATGTGGCTGCCCCTTACACGCTGGGAGAAATCGCTTATCTCGAGGAACCCACCGAGGTGGGGCGCATCATCGACTCGGTGGCGCGCCAGCAGCCCTATCTGCGCACTGGGTCGCGCTATTGCCTCGACTCGCTCAACAATGTGCGCATCAACATTGCCAATGCCCTTCGCAACCAGGGATACTACTACTATAGTCCGGAGTACATACGCTACCTTGCCGACAGCGTGAACGACCCCGGCGTGGTGCATCTGCAACTCATCGAGGCCGACGATGTGCCCAACCAGGCACACATGCAGTACTACACGCACGAGGTGACCGCCACCGTGCACAACCCCGACCGCGACGGCGTGGCCGACACCGTGGCGATGCCCCGTTGCACCATTGTGCGCTACGACCCGGTGCGTGTCAAGAACTCGCTCATTGCCGACAACCTGCGTGCCCGTCCCGGACGCCCATTCCGTGTGAACAGCATGGACCGCACGCAGTTGCTGCTGTCGCGCACGGGCATTTTCAACAGCATCGACATGCAGGTGTTGCCAGTGGACAGCATCACCCCCGACGGGCATGGGCTGCTCGACTTGCAGGTGAACACCGTGCTCGACGCCCCCTGGGAGGTGAAGTTGGAAATGCAGGCCACCAGCAAGAGCAACAGTTACATAGGGCCCGGACTTGAGTTGGGACTCTCGCACAAGAACGTGTTTGGGGGCGGCGAGCGGTGGAACATAAAACTTACTGGCGCCTACGAGTGGCAGACGGGTAATGCGGGAGGATACAAGAGCAGCAACTACAACTCCTACCAGTTTGGCATTGAGACGTCGTTGGCTTTCCCGCGCTTGCTAGCACCTCGTTTTGTGGACCGCAGTCGCCGCTTTCTCAACTGGACGCGCATCGAACTCAGCGCCAACATCCTGAACCGCCCGCATCTGTTCAAGATGCTGCAACTGGGCGCGTCGTTCACTTGGGAGTGGCACGCCACTCGCCATTCGCTCAACGAGTTCACGCCGTTTAGCCTGATTTACAGCAAAGTGCTGAGTGGTACTGACGAGTTTTACGAAGCGCTTGCCAAGAACATCACCCTGGCAGCAAGTTTCATGGACCAGTTCATCCCGGCGTTGCGATATAGTTACACCTATGACAACGACTTCGGTCCTCACCACATCAACTGGCGCACCACGTTGACCGAGAGTGGCAACGTCTTTGCCGGAATATGGTCGTTGTGTGGTAGCAAGGGCCAGAAACACATGCTGGGCACGCCGTTCTCGCAGTTTATCAAGGGCGAGACGCAGTTGGTGTGGACGCGCCGTTTTGGACCGCGCAGCGCTTTGGTGTCGCGCTTGTTTATTGGCGCAGGCTATGCCTACGGCAACAGTACGAGCATGCCATTCCGCGAGATGTTCTATACTGGCGGTGCCAACTCGGTGCGTGCCTTTGCCGTGCGTTCTATTGGGCCGGGTAGTTTCACACCCAACTATGCCGAGGTGGATAAGAAGTACTATTATTATTCCATGGTGGGCGACATGAAATTTGAGGCCAACTGTGAGTATCGATTCCCGTTGTTCGGCAATTTTAATGGCGCGTTGTTCTTAGACGCGGGCAACGTGTGGCTGGTGCAGGACTATGAAACGATAGAAGAAGGCCGCTTCATGTTGAAGAATTTCCTCAAAGATCTGGCGTTAGGCACGGGTTTGGGGTTGCGTTTCGACATGGGAATGCTTGTGCTGCGTGCCGATTTGGGTATCGCTTTGCACTGCCCCTATAACACGGGCAAGAGCGGTTACTTCAACATAGCCCGCTTCAAAGACTCCTTTGCGTTCCACCTGGCCATAGGCTATCCATTCTGACGATATTCGGCTACGAGTCGAGCAGTGGTGGTGGTGATGTTGCGCATGGCCACCTCTGGTTCCATGCAGTTCTCGGAGATATCGGCGAAGTCGTTGATGCAAGTCACGCTGTGAAATCCGGCCTCGAGCAATTGCTCTCGCCGACTCACCTTGCCCGCGATGAGTGCCGTGGGCACGCCGTGGCGTTTTGCTCGCCGCATCACCCCGTGGGGGAGTTTGCCCAGCAGGGTTTGCGCATCGGCGCTGCCTTCGCCCGTGATGACAAGGTTAGCATCGTCGATGACTTTGTCAAAATTGAGCAAGTCGAGCAGCACGTCGGTCCCCGAGGTGATGGTGGCATCGGCATAGGCCATCAAGGCAAACCCAATGCCTCCTGCCGCCCCCGCGCCAGGACGAGTAGAGACGTCGCGGTGAAGGTGGGCGGCGGTGAGTTGGGCAAATTGCATCGTGCGGGTTTCGAGTTGCTCCACCATGGCAGGCGTGGCCCCTTTTTGCGGCGCGAACATGCGCGCAGCGCCAAGGGGGCCGCACAGCGGATTGGACACGTCGCTGGCCGCCACCACCTTGATGCCGCGCAACACGCACTGCGAGTCGTCGATGGTCGTCCCATTGCATTTCACGCCCAGTGCCTCGAGCATACCTCGTCCGGCATCGCTGGTGGCGGTGCCACCCAATCCCACGATGATGCGGCGGCATCCGCTCCTTGCGGCATGTGCCATGAGTTCGCCCGTGCCATAGGATGTGGCCACGAGCGGATTTCGCTCGTGGCTCGCGAGCAGCAAGAGTCCGCTGGCCGCGGCACTCTCCACGATGGCTGTGGCGCCGTCGGGCGAGAGGCCGTAGGTGGCCATGATGGGGCGCATGAGCGGGTCGTGGGTCGGAACGGTGACCGTGGTGCCTCGCATGGCAGCGACAAAGGCCGCCGTCATGCCCTCGCCGCCGTCGCTCATGGGCAGACACACGACTTGGGCATGCGGCATCACTTGCCGCACACCGCAGGCAGCGGCACGCTCGGCGTCCACGCTGCTCAGGCAGCCCTTGAATGAGTCAATGGCGAGAACGACCTTCATGGCACACTCATGAAATTGTCCTGCATCGCAATGAAAGGACGAAAAAGATGAGTAAAACTTGATTTCAATCTACAAAAATAAGGAAAAAATGGGGAAAATGAAAATTCCCGTTTTTGGGCGAATTTTTGCTCGTGTGAAGTTTTGCCATATAGCCAAATTTGAGTAATTTTGCGATATTGGAGATTGTGCGAAGTGCTCAATTCTCCCATTGTGTGCCATTATTCAAGTTACATACATCATTATTACTAACAAAAATCGACATTGCGATGAAAAAAGTCTTTAGAAATTGCCTCTTGTTGGGCACCCTGTTGATGAGCACCGTAGTCGGTGTTCAGGCCGAACATCTTGTGTTCATAGCCGTCAATGACACTCACAGCCAGATTGATCCTGCTAGCGATGGCCAGGGTGGCTTGCTGCGTCGTCGTGCCATCTATGACCAAGTGCGTCGTGACAATAAAAACACGCTTACGGTTCACGTCGGCGATGCCGTGCAGGGGACCACGTTTTTCTCGCTCTACGGTGGCGAGGTGGAGTATGCCCTCATTGATTCAATGGGTTACGACGTGATAATCCTTGGCAATCACGAGTTTGACAATGGCTTGGACAGCATTTATCATTTTTACAAGGACATCAAGGCCGAGAAATTGTGTGCCAACTACGACTTCAGCGCTACCAAGCTGCACAAGATTTTTAAGCCTTACTATATCAAGGCCGTGGGCGACAAGCGTGTGGGTGTGTTTGGCATCAACATTGAACCGAAGGGCTTGATTGCCGACAAAAATTACCCGGGGTTGCGTTATATTCGCTCCATTGACGTGGCCGATGCTACGGCGCGCTATCTCAAGGAGACGCTGGGCTGCGACTATGCGGTGATGGTGTCGCACATCGGTTACGACTCCTACAATCCCACGGAGCCAAACGACACGATGATTATCCGCAACAGCCACTATATCGACTTGGTGATTGGCGGTCACTCGCACACCGTGATTAAGCCTGGAAGTGAGTTCGCTCAGATTCCCAATGCCGACGGCCGTCTCATCACGGTGGGGCAGAACGGCAAGAGCGGCAAGCTCGTGGGCGTGTATGACATGGACTTGGACAACGGAAACGTGGTTTATAGCCACATCAAGGTGGACAATTCTTGGGACAAGGCTGCTGAGGAATATACCGACCTCAAGGCCTGGCTTGGCCACTATCGCAATGGCGTGGATTCGCTCATGAACCATGTGGTGGGTCGCTCGGTTGTCGAACTGCCTCACAAGAGTGACCTTCTCACCAACTGGGTGAGCGACATCACGCTCGACATTATCAAGGACTTGAGTGGTTATAAGGTGGATTTGGCCATTATGAATAAGGGTGGCATTCGCTGTGCGATGCCTGCTGGCGACATTACCGAGGGCTTGCTTGACTCGATGTTCCCCTTCGACAACCGCTACATGGTGCTTGAGATGAGCGGCAAGGACTTGCTCGAGGCACTGGGCGTGATGGCTGGCCGTGGCGGCGACGCCCTGAGCCGTGGCATGATGGTGACCTACGACAAGAGCGGAAAGGTGCTCAGCGCCAAACTCAATGGCAAGAAAATCGACCCCAAGAAGATGTATAAGGTGGCAACCATCGACTATCTGGCCAATGGTGGCGACTACATGGTGCCCCTCACGCGCGCCAAGAGACTCTATGAGGACGAGCAGAAGTATGGCATCCATGTGCTCAACTATGTGAAGGAACTCACTGCCGCTGGCAAGCAGATTAAGTCGGTGAACGAGCAGCGCATGCAGTGCAAGTGATGCTCGCGCACGAAATACAAACTGTTTTCACAATGTGATGGGACAGGGACGCGCCACGGTGCGTCCCCAACCATTACTGACAAAGACAAATTCAATCTTATTTCCTCATGGTGAAACGAACTCTCCTCTTGCTCGTTGCTGTGGTGGCCGTGGTGGCCTCCAATGCTCGCGAGACCCAGCGCGAGCCAGCCATTTTCAATGGTGTGAACGTGGCTGCGATGAACCACTGGGTGGATTCGGTGATGAATAGGCTGAGTCCTCGCGCCCGTGCCGCCCAACTCATGGTGGTGGGTGTGAATGCTCGCGACGACGAGCGCACGCGGGCCACGCTGCGACGCTTGGTTGTCGATGAGCAAGTGGGCGGTCTCATTCACCACGAGGCTTCGGCGGCCGATATGGTCACGGCGACCAACTATGCGCAGTCGCTGTCGCGCGTGCCGTTGCTCATTACCATCGACGGCGAGTGGGGCGTGGCCATGCGCGTGAGCGGCTTGCCCAAATTCCGCCGCAACTTGAGCGTGGGAGCCATCGACGACGACCGCGTGACCTACAACTATGGCCGCGAGGTGGCACGCGAGTGCCGCCGCATGGGCATTCACGTGAATTTCGCCCCCGTGCTCGACGTGAACGACAATCCCAATAATCCCGTGATTGGCGACCGCTCTTTTGGCGAGAGTCCCGAGTTGGTGGCGCGCCACGGCTTGGCCTATGCCCGTGGTCTTGAGGATGGCGGCGTGTTGAGCGTGGCGAAGCATTTCCCGGGACATGGCAACAGCGAGGAAGATTCGCACAAGACGTTGCCGGTCATCAACAAGACGATGCAGGAACTCAACACGTGCGAGTTGCTGCCGTTTCGTCGTTACATCGATGCGGGCTTAGGCGGCATGCTCACCGCGCACCTGCGTGTGCCAGCCATCGACGACCGCATGGTGCCCAGCACGATGTCGCCGGCGTGTGTCACCAAGTTGCTGCGCGACCAGTTGGGCTTCAAGGGACTGATATTCACCGATGCACTCACCATGAAGGGGGCCACTCAGGCCTTGCAAGGCTCGGCGTGTGTCAATGCCCTGCTTGCCGGTAACGACGTGCTGCTCATGCCAGGCGACGTGAAGGCCGAACTCGATGCCATCATGGCTGCCGTGGACGCAGGCACGCTCACGCAGGAGGCTATCGACGACCACTGCCGACGCCTGTTGCGCTACAAGTATGCTCTGGGCCTTAGTCGCATGCAACTTGTCAAAGCCACGGGCATCATGGGCGACCTGAACGATGGTCAGAGTCAAGCCCTGCATCGCCAACTGAGCGCCCGCAGCATCACCGTGCTGCGTAACGACGACAATGTGTTGCCGGTGCGCAACCTGCAAAGTCGTCACATCGCCGTGGTGACCCTCGACGAGGGCGGCAGCGTGGACAACGTGTTTGCTTCGCGCTGTGCCGACTATGCCTCGGTGACCCACATCGTGCCGCGAGTGGGCGAGAGCGCACAGCAACTGGCCGACAGAGTGCGGAAAGGGAATTACAACCTAATACTGGTCACTGCCGCAGGCACCAATGCCGCGACGGTGGAAATGGCGTCGAAACTTGCCGCCAACAATAAAAATGTGGTGCTCACACTGCTGTGTGGCCCCTACGACATCAAGCGCTATGGCTCGGCCATCACAGCGCGCGGCACGCATGGCGTGGTGGTGACCTACGAGAACACCTCCCTTGCCCAGGACTATGCCGCCCAGACTATCTTTGGCGGAAATGCCGCCACTGGTTCGTTGCCCATCGCCGTGGCCCTCGACGGCTCCAAGAAACGCTTTGACGCTGGTCATGGCATTCATTTCGCCGCCACGCGACTGGGCTATGGCTTGCCCTCGGAGGTGGGCCTGAGCAACGCGCTGCTGGCCAAGGTGGACTCGATTTGCAATCTGGGTGTGCGCGAACATGCCTTCCCGGGTTGTCAGGTTGTGATTGCGCGCCACGGCAAGGTGGTGTGCAACCGCGCCTATGGCAGCCTACGACGATGGCAAATTCAACCTCGAGGAGCCTGCCAGCCGCTACATCCCCGGCTTGCGAGGCACCGACAAGGAGGACATCACTTTCCGTCAACTCTTGTTCCACGAGACTGGCATGCAACCCTCGCTGAGCATGTGGGAGATGATGATGGACAAGGACACCTATACTGGCAAACTGATAGCCGGTCAAGCCGACGATAAGCACCACATCAAGATTATGAACGGCGCCTATGGCCACGACGACGCCCGCCTGCGCACCGACATCTTGTCGCGTGTGCGCACCGACCGCTTCAACATCGCCATTGCCGACAGCCTGTGGGGTGGTCGTGTGACCTACGACTCTATCATGGAGCGCATCTATCACTCGCGTTTGTTGAGCAAGACCTATCGCTACAGTTGCCTGAACTTCTGCCTGCTTGCCGACGCCATGCAGCGCATCACGCACTCGCCGCTCAACTACTTCGTCAACCAGTATGTGTTTGCTCCGCTGGGTGCCTACCACACGCTCTATCGTCCGCTGTCGCAGTTTGGTCGCGACCAAATCGCCTATACCGAGGTCGATACCTACCTGCGTCGCCAGCACATCCACGGCTATGTCCACGACGAGTTGGCTGCCTTCTCGGGCGGTGTGCAGGGCAACGCCGGCTTGTTCTCGAGCGCCAACGACCTGGCCAAATTGTTGCAGATGTGGCTCAACGGCGGCACCTATGGCGGCGTGCGCCTGTTAAAGGCCTCGACCATCGAGACCTTCACGACCCAGAAGAGTCCCAACAGCCACCGCGGACTGGGCTTTGACAAACCCGTTGTGGGCAATCCTGACGCCAGCAATACATGTGCCGAAGCCACACCCGAGACCTTCGGCCACACGGGCTTCACGGGCACCTGTTTCTGGGTGGATCCCAAGAACGACATGTTCTACATCTTCCTTAGCAACCGCGTGTGTCCCACGAGGAATAA